>WGBH01000527.1 GCA_015494435.1 Thiotrichaceae bacterium
AGCCTAAAGCCTAAAGCCTAAAGCCTAAAGCCTAAAGCCTAAAGCCTAAAGCCTAAAGCCTAAAGCCTAAAGCCTAAAACCTAAATCATTAATGTGACCATTGCTTATAAAACTTGCAACTGAATATCTAGAATGTCTATTCAAAAAAGCTGATCTGAGTTACTCTCGATGAGATTTTTGAAACTGAAGTCATTGTTTGATGCAGTCATCAACTAGGGAAGAGATAAAGACCTTAGTCATAATACTTTGTTGTTACATTTTCTTTCCTGTGATAATTATTTTTGTTGTGCTTTGCGTCATAGTAT
Source organism: Thiotrichaceae bacterium (assembly GCA_015494435.1). Classification (GTDB taxonomy): domain Bacteria; phylum Pseudomonadota; class Gammaproteobacteria; order Thiotrichales; family Thiotrichaceae; genus JAGLBW01. Next base: position 306 of record WGBH01000527.1, read on the forward strand.
CAACACAATAATGATATTAAGGGAGAATAAATATGTCGATTAATTTTGTAAAAAAGCTACCTCTAACCTTAGCGGTAGGAGGTGTTTTATTTGCAGGCTGTGGTGGTGGGGCTAAATCAGTTGATTTATCAACCATTGAAGGTGCAAATATTGATGATCTCTATATTGTCGATTGTTTGCTTCCAGGTCAGGTTAGAACACTCGGCAGTAAACTTTCTTATCTCAGCGCAAGACGTGTCATAAAAACAAGTGGATCAGAATGTGGTATTCGTGGTGGAGAGTATGTAGCTTATGATAGGGCAAATTATAAGACAGCATTAAAGGTTTGGATGCCTTTAGCTAAAAGTGGCGATGCAAAAGCACAGTCTTATGTCGGTGAAATATATGAAAAGGGTCTTGGAACACAGCCTAATTATCAAAAAGCGGCTGTTTGGTATCAAAAAGCGGCTAATCAAGGCTATGCTCGCGCAAAAATGAATTTAGGGTCTCTCTATGAACGAGGTTTGGGGGTTCCAAAGGATAATAGCAAAGCATTAGTTCTTTATAGAGATGCCTCAGGATTAAAAGATAAACAGATTGAGTTTGTAACAGCGGCACAACGTCGCTCAAGAACGGCACAAAGTGTACAGTTAGCAAAAACTCAACGTGAATTACAAATTGCCTTAGGACGCACAAATCAGCTTGAGGTAGATGTGAAAGAACTCCAAGCTGAAGCAAAACGAATTAAAAATTTACCACCTAAAATCGTAACGAGAACGGTTATTAAGACAAATGAAATTACAGTCCAAGACCCTAAAAGAGAACAGGTTATTCGACAACTGAGCCGTGATTTACAAAAAGAAAGAGCAAAAAAACAAAAAATTAAAGCACGCATTGTTCGTGTGCGAGTCCCTGTTGAAAATAAGAAATTGCAACAGGAATATGATCAAAAAGAAGCAGAAATTGCTCGCTTAAAGAAAGACATTGCTAAGCTTAAAATAGCCCAAAAAAATAATGCTCCAAAAACCCAAGCAGCACAAAAAGAACGTATCGCTGAACAGGTCGCTATTATTGAAAGAACGATTAAAAAGAAAAAGAAAAAGATTAAAAAAGTAGAAAAAAAGGTAGCCATGCTACGCTCTGTTAATAAGAGTACGAATAGTAGCAATAGCAATTTAAGTGGTATTAATTTTGGACGTTATTATGCGCTAGTTATCGGTAATAATAATTATAGTAATTTTGATAATTTAAAAACAGCCGTTAATGATGCTGAGTCAGTTGCTTCTGTTTTAAGATCACAATATGGATTTAAAGTAGCAGTACTAAAAAATGCTTCTCAGAAAAAAATGCTCAGTGCATTCAATAGTTTTGTAAAACGTTTAAGCGCTGAGGATAATCTTTTAATTTATTATGCAGGGCATGGTCAATTAACGGGTGGGGGTCATTGGTTGCCTTCTAATGCTTCTAAAAGCAATAAAAAAACATGGGTTTCTAATGCTGCCTTGACCAATTTTATTGATGCAATGAAAGCCAAGCATGTCCTTGTTGTGGCAGACTCTTGTTACTCTGGGACACTCTCTCAATCAGCGATACCGCGTCCAATACTCAATTCGAAGAGAAATAGGGCTTGGTTTGATGCAGTAACAACCACAAAAGTTCGAGTAGTCATGTCTTCAGGTGGGTTAAAACCTGTTTTAGATTCGGGCAGTGGTAATCATTCGGTCTTTGCCAATGCATTTTTAAGTGCTTTACGTTCAGGTGGTTCAGTAATGGAAGGGGCTAGTTTATATCAAGCGCTTCGCCAGCAGGTAAGAACGGCATCAAGTGCGCGAGGATATCGACAAACTCCCGTTTATGCACCAATTAAATTTGCAGGACATCAAGCGGGTGATTTTATTTTCTTAAAAGGTGGACGTGTTGCTTCTTTAGATCAGCGACAAGATCCCGATAAGAATAATAGTAAAGTACAGCGCTTTTGGGTTTTACGGGAGTTGTTCTTTGTGTTTAAGGTTTAGAAAGCTCAAACAAAAAAAGTTAGTTACTATTAAAAAGAGGTGTTTCAAATGGATGTTTTTCGTCAACGAAAAAGTATCTTAAGGTCTTTCATTAGGGCGTGGGGAATAGCATTGTTCTTGTCTGCCACGACTATTTATGCGGCAGAGGTGACTGTTAATATTACCTCAGAAACAACTTCTGTTAGAGAAGGAGGGGGGACACGAATAAATATCACTGCTTTTGGATCACCTGAGTGTGAAGAAGTGGGTATCAGATCATCTGGTGATGCTTCGAAGAATAATGATTATACTACCTCGCCTTTTGTTGATGATATTAATATCAGTCTTATTGCTGCATCAGTTGCATCAGATGCAATTGGCACTGGTTCTACTTCTTTCTTTTTTAAGGCCATAGCAGATGATGCGGTCGAAGGTAATGAAATAGCAAATTTTAGTGCAGAGGTTCGCCCACCTTGTACTTTAAGCCCTAACTCCACGCAAGCAAGGGTAACAATTATTGATGATGATAAAGCTCCGATTAATAATTTAACGGCTTCTTTTTTGCCTTCACAAGTAGTATTGCAAAAGGGAGTAGGAAATACCAAAATTGCCGATATCAAGTTTAATTTGCCCATTGGAAAACGTCCTGATAGTTATTGTAAAGCGGTTGCCCGGGTTAATGTTGTTGGCGGTACAGCAAGGTCGGGAGTAGACTTCAATTTCAGTCCCACGGTGTTTAATTATTCTAATGGTGATTTTAATTCTAAAACTAAAGCGGTAAACCTTGAAATTTTAGCAGGTACGGCGGGTAGTGGTGATAAGACCGTTGTATTAGAAGCAGTTTTTAAGAGTAATGATGCTGGAGGAAAAAATAGTTGTCCATTGGTTGGTGCTAGGTCTAAAAGAGTTACAGTAACACTCAAGGATATTCCTGTTACTCCTCCTCCTCCTCCTCCTCCTTCTTCTTCTGTTGTAGTACCAGAACCCTCTATACCAGGATATGATCCCTCAGATGAGTTAGAAGTAAATGATACTATTGCTGTTCATTACACCATTACTGGTGATACAGCTTCATGTAGTTCGCTTCATCCTTTCGTTATCGCTAACAAAACGACGGCTAGTGCCGATCAATATCAGTTAAATACAGGTATTAATTTACTTGAAGATTCGCGTGTGCCAGTAAAAATTCTTAGACAAGATCCGTTAAAAGAAACGGTTGTTGTTTTAGGAACACGTGCTGAGGGGTGTACTCTTAGCGTTGATAATACGGTGTCTTTTAAAATTGCTAAAAAAGCAGCTAATGGTCCTGAGATACCTAAGGATCCTCAGCTTAGAAAAGAGCCAGAAGCTTTGAAAGACCAAGCGTGTAGTGTACTTGCCTCGATGAAGGATAAGGATAAATCACAATTAACAGCGGATGATAAATCATTCTTTAACAGTAACTGTAAAGCAGGGGACAATACGCGTAATTTTGAGCCTGAAGAAGTTTCCGTTCAAACCGTTGCTGTTATCGGTGCAGCAGGACGACAATTAAAAAACATTCGTTCTCGTTTAAGTACATTACGCATGACAAAAGGAAAACGGGGTATTGATATTGCTGATGCAACACTGAATATTCAAGGTGAAACGGTTTCTGTTGGTTTGTTAGGAGGGGCGGCAGGTGATGATGAGAATAGCTTGTTGGAAAATAGTCGTTGGGGATTTTTTGCAAATGGTGATTATGCCTTTGGTAAGGAAGATAGAGGAAATGACTTAGTCCAGAAGAGTGGTGATCGTAACTTTGACTTTCATTCAACGGGATTAACTTTTGGTGCGGATTATCGTTTTGCGGGTGAAAAAATGATTGCAGGGGCAGCCCTTGGTTATAAAGATTTTACCTCTGACTTTAGAACACAATCAGGAGGAAGCAATGTTAAAGGGTATAATCTAAGTGTTTATGGAACCTATCTATTCTCTGATAAAGCTTATCTGGATGCAACCATGGGGTTAGGAAACAATAAATTAGATGCGCGTCGTCCTGTTAATAATGATGGCTCAGGAGGAATCGGTAGTAAAACTACTTTTGCTATTGCTAAACCGAATGCAAGTGAATTTGTCTTTAGTGTTGGAGGAGGCTACGAATTTTACAAAGGTAAATGGTCTTTGACTCCTTATGGACGCATGGACTATATAAAAGGAACGATTGATGCCTATACCGAATCTGCCTCTCATTCTTCAGCTAGCACCTCATTATTCAAAATTGATAAGCAGAATATTGAGGCTCTAACTTCAACCTTGGGGTTAAAAGCGAGCCGTATTATCAGTACTTCTAGTGGTGTTTTTGTTCCTTATGCTTCCGCTGAATGGAAGCATGATCTTAAGGGAAGAGGGGCTATTTCAGGGAGTTCTATTTACCTTAATAAGAAGTTTACAGAAGGAAATAGAAGTGATTTTGATAGAAACTATTACAACCTTGGTGTTGGCGTTTCAGCTCAGTTTCCAAAAGGTAAATCAGCCTTTTTAAGTGTTGAATCAAGACAAGGAGATGCTGTGGTAGATGATACTGCGATTAGAGCAGGTTTCCGTATGGAATTTTAATTAGAGTTTAGGCTTGTCTATTAGTTTTGGAGCTTCTTAACCGACAAGAAAAACCTACAAATATCTATAAAATAGTATAAGAAAA
>WGBH01000528.1 GCA_015494435.1 Thiotrichaceae bacterium
ATCTATAGGAGCACATAATGGAAGCCAAAAAATTAAAAACCATTGATGATCTGCTCGAATATAACGGTGATCGAGTTGAGTTGATCAATGGTGCTATTATTAAACGTCCTATGGCTCGTGCGGAACATGCTTTATTACAATCCAGTATTTCTGATGAAATGATAGCGTTTAAACGCGAAAAAGGCCCTAAAGGTTGGTGGATACTCTCTGAAATTAGTGTCCGATACAGTGACCACCAATGTCCTTGTCATGATCTAGCAGGATGGCGCAAAAAAAACATGCCTAAACGACCCACGGGAATAATGATGCAAATACCTGATTGGGTCTGTGAAATAACCTCTCCTGGTCATGAAAGAAAAGATGTTTTTAATAATTTCATGTTATTACAGCGTTATAAAGTTCCTTTTTATTGGTTAATTTCACCCGAAGCGAAAACGTTAATTGTCTATCAATTTGTCGATGAAACTTATCGCGTAGTTTTCTCCCTAGAATATAAAGGAGAATATAAAGGTAAAGAGAATAGCCGATACAAAATCCCTCCCTTTGAATCCACAGATTTTGATTTAGGCTATGTTTTTGGTAATTAAACATTAAACTAAAGTGTAAACCGAGAAATGAACGATACCATTAAATGCTAAATTATAGACTTTTATAATACCCTCGCCAAATCTAAACTGTAGGGTGGATAAGTGCAACGCATCCACCGCAAACTGGAGTCTCTATGTCAAAAGTTCCCACACTGCATATTTTAATCCCCGATCTACTAGCACCACTGAAACTATGGCATAAAGATTTTGGTTTTGAACCGCAGTCTGATTCCATTGCAACCTTATTAGCGAATAGTCAAACCAAAGAAGTGCCTTTTCAAGGTTTGGAGACTTGCCTGTTTAGCTTATTAGGTTTTTCGGCTCATGAGGAGTTGCCGTATGCTTATTTTAGAGCAAAAAAAGAGCGTATTAATTCAGAGCTAGTCGCGCATAAAGGGACTTTTCTTTGTGCTGATCCTGTGCATTTACAGGCAGGGGCGAGTGAGATTATTTTAGATACAGATCCATTATCTGATCTAAGTGAAGAGGAATCAGCGCAACTTATTACGATGCTTAATGCGCACTTTGCAGAAGATGGCTTAAAATTTGTTAAAGGCAGTTATAACCGCTGGTATTTGCTATTAGAGCAAGATGACTCTCTTCAAACTACGCCTTTACGTGAGCTACGCGGTAAGGATATTTCTAAGCATTTACCCCATTCAGACAAGATCAATCTGCATCAGCTACAAAATGAAAGCCAAATGTTATTACACAGTGCAAAGGTGAATGCTCAACGTCAACAAGCAGGAAAATTAACGGTGAATAGCCTCTGGTTTTGGGGTGGAGGGATGCAAACTAAAGCACGAATAAGAGTGCGTACAGTCATTGGCGGTGGTACTAGAGGGGAGCTTATCGCTTCAATAGCACAATGCCGTTTTCTCCATTCTGCGCTTGAAGTTGAGCAAGAACTAAGCCAATTGCAGGCAGGTGGGCATCATCTATTAATCCTAGATCAACTCACCGCTTTTGCTTTAAAGGATGATTTAGACGGTTGGCAACAGCAACTGAATAAACTCGAAAGTAAATGGTTTAATCCAATAACAACGCTGTTTAATAAAGGCAAGCTGGAGTTGGTTGTGCAAAGTTGTGAGGGTAAAAGCTATCTTCCTCAAAAAATGGGAGTATTTACACAACTGTGGAATAAAGTCAAAAGAAATCAATCCAGTCGCTTAATGGGATTATTACAATGAAATTAGTACAACGAAAACGCACAGGGAAGATTTCAGAACAAGCCGTTGCATCCCCTTTGCTACAGCGTATTTTTTCAGCCAGAGATATTCACCACGCTGAGGAGTTAAGTTATGAACTGAAAGATTTGCATCCTATTTCTCAGCTAAAAGATATTCATAAAGCGGTGGATGTATTAATAAAAGCGGCTAAAAGCAATGCAAATATTGTGATTATTGGTGACTTTGACGCTGATGGTGCAACCGCTACCACGGTGGCAGTAAAATCTTTACGCATGATGGGCTTTCCCAATGTCCATTATCTTGTACCTAATCGCTTTGAATACGGTTATGGATTAACCCCTGAAATTGTTGATCATGCACAGCAATTTCAACCTGATTTGATAATGACTGTCGATAATGGTATTTCCAGTATCGCGGGTGTGGAACGTGCAAAGGCATTAAATTGTCGTGTCATTATTACCGATCACCATTTACCTGCAAAGCGCTTGCCAAATGCCGATGCTATTATTAATCCGAATCAGCCAGAATGTGATTTTCCCTCTAAAAATCTAGCAGGTGTAGGCGTTATTTTCTACTTGATGCTGGCATTAAAAAATCAATTACAACAACAGGGTTATTTTCAGCAACAGAAAATACCACTACCCAATTTAACTAGCTTATTAGATTTAGTGGCACTTGGCACGGTGGCAGATGTTGTTCCGCTGGATAAAAATAACCGTATCTTAGTAGAACAAGGGCTAAGGCGCATGCGTAGCAAACAGTGTTGCGTTGGTATCCAAGCATTGTTTCAAATTTCAGGGCGTAATATCCATAATGCGGTTAGCAGTGACTTAGGTTTTAGCTGTGGGCCACGTTTAAATGCAGCGGGGCGTTTAGAGGATATGAGCATTGGTATTGAAGCCTTGCTAGAAAATGACTATCAACAAGCACTAAAAAGAGCAGTCACGTTAGATAATCTCAACCGTCAACGCCGTGACATTGAAACGAATATGAAAGGAGAGGCATTACAATTACTAGCGCAGGAATTTTCTAGTTTAGAATCTGATTTAGTCAGAGAAAAGCAACTGCCTGTTATCTTTTGCTTATATAAAAATAATTGGCATCAAGGCGTGATTGGTATTCTAGCCGCACGTATTCGTGAACGCTATCATCGTCCTGCCATTATCTTTGCACCCGGTGATAAGGGTATTATCAAAGGCTCAGCGCGTTCTATATCAGGTTTACATATTCGCGATATATTAGATTCCGTTGCGACACAAAATCCACACCTTATTAATAAATTCGGTGGTCATGCAATGGCCGCAGGTTTAAGTCTGTCAGAGGAAAAATTACCCCAATTTATTAATGCCATCACGACAATCATTCATCAACAAGTAGATAAAACCGTTTTTCAAGAAAAGCTTTTCACCGATGGCGCATTAAAATCAAATGAGTTTCATTTAAACAGCGCAGACCAAATACGCTTTGCCGCCCCGTGGGGACAACACTTTCCAGCCCCTGTCTTTGATAATCAATTTAAAATTATACAAAAAAAGATTCTTAAAAATGCCCATATAAAATTGGTATTGCATCTAATAG
>WGBH01000529.1 GCA_015494435.1 Thiotrichaceae bacterium
AACCCCGTCCAGCGAAAGGGTTTACAAAACCCGTCCAGCGAAGAATAAGTCAATAGCTAAAAACTGGAGCATGGAGATATAGTTTTTAGCGTGTGGTATTAGGAAGTTTCAAGTAATAAATTTACCCATATTGTGCTGATTTTTTGTTCCTGATTGGAGCATCTCAAGAGGCGCATAGTCGCTCTACGCAACGATTGAGAGAATTCAAACAGGGGCAAAAGGAGAAGTAAGATGGGTAGATTCATTGCTTGGAACTTTCTTAATAGTTGAAAAGGTCTTTAACGCAAAAAACGCTGATAAGCAGGGTTATTGGTTTCATCGTTATACTCATAGCCTAAGGCATTTAAAAAAGTACAAAAATCATCCCGCTGTTGGGGCGGAACTTGTATACCAACCAGTACGCGTCCAAAATCAGAGCCATGATTACGGTAATGAAATAAGCTAATATTCCATTTTCCACCAATGCCTGTCAAAAAATGCAGCAAAGCACCGGGGCGTTCAGGGAAAATAAAACGATATAAGACCTCATTTCCAGCAATAGGGGCGTGACCACCGACCATAAAACGTAAATGTACTTTGGCAACTTCATTATTACTTAAATCTTCAACGGGATAGTATTTTTCCTTGAGTTCTTGCAGTAATTGCTGTTTTTCCTTCTCACCTTTTGAAAGTTTTACCCCTGCAAAAACTTGAGCATTTTGACTATCAGAATAGCGATAATTAAATTCAGTGATTACACGGTTACTAATTGCTTTACAAAAGGCTTGAAAACTACCAGGTTTTTCAGGAATGGTGACGGCTAATAATGCTTCGCGTTTTTCTCCTAACTCGGCACGTTCTGCGACATGCCGAAGGCGATCAAAGCTAATATTGGCACCGCTACAAATAGAAATCAGTTGTTTATTTTTTAGTCTATGTTGTCGAATATACTTTTTCATTCCAGCGGTTGCTAATGCACCCGCGGGTTCTAATAAAGTGCGCGTATCTTCAAAAATATCTTTAATCGCTGCACAAGTTTCATCCGTTGAAACTATGAGCATTTCATCAACTACTTCTTTTGCTATTTCTAATGTAGTTTCACCCACTTGTTTAACGGCGGCTCCATCGGCAAAAAAACCAATTTGTTCTAAGGTAACACGTTTATTTTGTTGTAAAGAGGCGGTCATACTAGCGGCTTCTTCGTGTTCAATACCAATGATTTTCGTTGATGGACTCAAGTATTTAATATAACTTGCAATACCTGAGATTAGCCCACCTCCACCGACCGCAATAAAAATAATATCAATAGGATCAGGGTGTTGCCGCAATAATTCCATACCAATGGTACCTTGACCTGCAATCACATCGATATCATCAAAAGGATGCAAAAAGGTTAAATTATCTGTTTTGGCCAATTCCAATGCGTGTGCATAAGCTTCATCAAAATTATCACCATAAAGAATCGCCTTCCCTCCCCAAGATTCTACACCCTGTACCTTAATCTCTGGGGTAATTTTTGGCATCACAATAGTGGTTTCAATACCCATTTTCATCCCCGATATCGCCACACCTTGAGCATGATTCCCTGCGGAAGCGGCAATCACACCACGTCCTTTCGCCTCATCCGATAGCAAAAACATGCGATTAAATGCACCGCGTAATTTAAATGAAAATACCACCTGCAAATCTTCACGTTTGAGATAAATTTGATTATGACAACGTTTAGAAAGTAATTTAGCAAAGTCCAATGGCGTTTCCTTCGCCACATCATAGACACGTGCTGTGAGTATTTTTTCTATCAGTGTTTTGTTCACCATTACTTGGAACTTCCTTAAATATAATCGACTGCACATTATTCCTGTTATTTTTAGTATTTGCTATAAAAAAACGACTTGATGAGTGATTTAAAAAGAGCTGGTATACTCCTCTAGCTTATCTTTAGAGTAGCCTTAATAACTGATTTTTTGGAGTAATCATCGCGTGACAATCGAACAAACTTTACAACAACGTAGTGGCTCAAAATGTGAGCTATGTGGATCGGATTTAAATCTAACGGTTTATCCAGTACCTCCAAAATCAGGAGATACAGCTGAAGAATGCTTACTTCTTTGCGGAACTTGTCAAGAACAAATAAAAGATCCTACCGCTGGAAATATCAATCATTGGCGTTGTTTAAACGACAGTATGTGGAATCCTGAACCCGCTGTTCAAGTAATGGCATGGCGAGTATTAGACAGTTTAAGAGCAGAAGGTTGGCCACAAGATTTATTGGAAATATTGTATTTAGAACCTGAAGTTAAAACATGGGCGGAATCACTGAATCAAGAAAGCAGTGATGACCGTATTGAGCCGACTAAAGACAGCAATGGTACTGTTTTAAACGCCGGTGATACAGTCATTTTAATTAAAGATTTAGTCGTAAAAGGTGCAGGCTTTACAGCTAAACGCGGTACTGTGGTGAAAAATATATCATTGACCGATAAGCCAGAGCATATTGAAGGTCGTGTTAATGGTACGCGGATTGTTTTAGTCAGTGCTTTCTTAAAGAAGGCTTAAAAAATAAAAATATTTTTTAAGCCACGTTTAAAAGACTACAAAAATTCGATTTGATGTTAAATAATAAGTAATTGTTTCTAACG
>WGBH01000530.1 GCA_015494435.1 Thiotrichaceae bacterium
ATATTTTTTTAAATTTTTTGAGTTAATAAATAAAGAAAATACAAACGTAGATGAATATCAATTTACAGATGAAGAATTAAAAACAATAGAGTATTTAATCTCTGTGTCTCATGCCTCTATGACTGGGACTTCAGGTTCCTGATCACAGAACAGAGAAAATAGACTTCCCTCTAGAAGATGTATTGATGTCTGGATTAGCGATATTTGGTTTAAAAAATGAGTCATTGGCTTCGGTTAGCGTTCATCCTGATAAACCAACCGTTTTATCGTAAAATGCTATGACGAAAAATGCGTAGCTTGTTTGATAGTCATTTTATCAAGGATTGGTTTACTCTCTATACTGCGCTTATTTGGGGATTTGAAGGAACTGTTTTGGAAACTCAATATGATGATACCTCATAAATGCTAGATTCAGGCAATAACAGTTTTTCAACAAAATAAAAAACTATTTAATTGCTTGCTTAGACAATAATTTAGAGAAAAGGAGCGAGAATTGCTGCAGAATCCATTATAAACAGGTTTATTCTTCATTCTCAAAAAGTTTAACTTCGGCATTTTCGATTAAATACCCTGCGGTTGCTAAATCTGTCTTGGTATTTTTGGTATGAATAATACCTTTTACCCATACAGGCAAATAAATATCATCCATATGAAGACGCTGATTCTTTTTTAGTTTGATTAATAGGGTATTGTTTAAAGGTGGCGGTGGAACATGGATACACGCGCCATAATAAGGTACTAATAAAAATTCACTAACCAAGCCTTTATTTTGCTCCAAAACGGTAACGTAACCAGGAAGTTTGATTTTTTGACCATCCAGTTTAGGATTGGCTGGTAGGGCATTAAATTCTGCAATCATTTTATCATAAAGGGGGGTTGCATCGCTTCCTTCTGGAATTTTATCAATCTGAGGTTGATATTTAGCGATTAACTTCTTTTCAGCATCTGACTCTGGCGCAAGTTCTTTCCAATCAAGCTCACGGTAGTCATCATCATCGTCATTAACGATACTTTTTAAATCGCTAATCAATGCGCCTATGGCGGGTTCTGAGGTTTTTGTTTTCGCTTGACCTTGATCTGAAACAACATGATTGCTTGCTTTTGTTTTCTCATCCGTTTCTCCACAAGCTGTTAATAGTGTCATCGTAACTATCAATATCATCGTTGATAAAAAATGCCTAATATTTCTTTTTATGCCCATAAGGTTTCTTACTCTATTTATAATTTAACGGTTAAGCCATCTTGTAATGAACGGCGGTAGGCTATCCAACTGGGCAACAGGCTAAAGATCACTGCAAACAGGATCACGAATAATAAGATAACAGTATCCATTAAACTCGGTGACCATGTATGTAAATGGAATCCATAATGTGATAAAAGCCAAGGTTTTGCGACAATAACGCCAATAAAAACAATCACCATACCCACTAGCGCACCAAAGAAGGATAAGAGAAAGGCTTCCATAACAAACAGTAAAAAAATCTGCGAAGGGTGTGCGCCTGTGGCTCTTAATATCGCCATTTCACGACGGCGTTCATTGAGGGTAGAAAGAATACTGGTAAGCATACCGAGTAAACCTGCGATCACCACAAAAATGGTAATAATGCGTAATACGGTCTCGAATTGTCCCATCATATGCCATAAATCTGCCAAGGCAACACCGGGTAATATGGCGAGTAAGGCTTCATGTGGATAGTTATTAATTTTACGTTGCACTTTAAAGCTGGTAATACGGTTTTTCATCCCTACTAAAAAAGCAGTAATCAGTTTGGGGGTTAAATCCATTTTTGCCGCTTTTTCTGCGCTAATTTTAATCCCTGTCGGTGCGCCATTTCGCCAGTCTATATGGATGGCTTCAATGCCCTCCAACGTAACAAGAACCGTTTGATCAACAGGCGTACCTGTAGGTTTTAATATCCCCGTTACCGTAAAAGGCTTGTCTTTATGCAATGAAAAACTGGTGCTTCCACCGCCATGCGCCACAACGATATTGTCACCGACCTTATAGTCTAGCTTTTTGGCAACGCTTGCGCCTAAGACAGCATCGTAAACACCCGCAAAAGCGTTACCCTTTGAAAAATGCAGTGCTTGTTTTTCGCCATATAGATAATGCTTGAAGTAATCTTGATTGGTTACCAGCACCCTAAAACCTTTGTGTGAATCACCTAAAGACAGCGGTATTGTCCATTTCACATATTTATTTTTTGCAATCGTTTGATAGGAATTCCAACTGATATTATTGGTCGCATTGCCAATATGAAACACGCTATAAAGCAATAACTGAACAGGGCCACTGCGCGCACCAACCACTAAATCTGTCCCTGATACGGTATTTAAAAAACTATTTTTTGCCTCTTTATTGATGTATTCGACACCAATCAGTAATGCCACGCTAATCGCAATTGAAAAAACGGTTAATATCAGATTGATTCTACGATTCCAAAGACTTTTCCACGTGAGTTTTAATAAAATCACAGCGTTTCACCCACTCGATTAATCTCAGAGAGTTCGATAATTTGGGGAAAATGCTCACTAATGGCAGGGTCGTGACTCACAAAAAGGATGGTACTGTTTTGTGTATTGGCTTCCTGAAACAATAGGTTTAAGAAATCATCCCTTTTATTGGTATCCAATGAAGAGGTTGGCTCATCCGCAATAATGATTTCAGGTTGACCGATTAACGCCCTTGCTGCTGCCACCCGTTGTTGTTGACCGACACTCAACTCACTCACCGAACGATGGCATAAGGTTTTATCCAAGCCTAAATGATTCAATAAACGCAGGGCTGTTTATTTTTGATCACCTGCTTTCTTACTACGACGGCTCGAAAACTGGCAGGGCAAAGTAATATTATCAATCACCGATAAATAGGGCAGTAAATTAAACTGCTGAAAAATAATACCCAGATGATCCGCTCTAAAACGATCACGTTTAGCCGCTTTTAGCTGTTGTAAATTTTCACCTAATAGCGTTAATTCCCCCGCATTTGGGGTTAAAATCCCTGCCAGCACATTTAGCAAGGTGGTCTTTCCACTACCACTTTCACCGCGAAGTAAAACATGCTCACCTTTTTTAATACGCATTTGTTCAATTGACAGTGTATCCTGAGTTTGACCTTTCCAGCGAAAGCGAAGATCGTTTATTTGAATCACGTCCATACTATTTACTCAGAAGTTCCTTTAAATTCAATACGTTTATCTTCCGTTATCATACGTGATGATACACCTGAAGGAGTAAGCCATTCGACTTTAAGCTGTTTAAAGCCAGAAGAAAAAACGCTGAAAAAATGGGGCGTGATTGATTTGAGTTGTTCAGTTGACTCACAACTATAGTGCCAGCTTGCATCGACATCATTATGCACATGCTGATGTTCTTTTGAACCTTCCTTATCATGATGATGATCATCATGGTGGTGTTCTTTCGATTCCTTCTTACTATGCTTTTCATGATGTTCTTTTGCATCTTTTTTATCATGATCATCATGGTGTTTCATTGAGTCTTTTTTATCACCATCAGGTTCAAGCATAGGAGACAAAACCTCAACTTGATCAAGCTGACACTGCGCCGATTCTGGCATTGTAAAGAGTGTTTTTGCCGCTTTTAACTGCTTAACCGCATACTTTACTTTTTTCTTATCTGCATCGGATGACGGCGCATACTCAAAGCCAAAAATATTATCCGCAGGTGATTCTAAATCTATTTCAAGTTTGTTTTTATCTATTGCTATCGTAAGCGTAGCCGCACCGTGCTCATGTGGTGGATGTTGCTCGATAGTAGGCAGTTCTTTCTCTGAATGCTTGTGATCTGAATCCTTGCTTGTCTCGACAAAGCTAGTTGACATACAGATAAGCGTACTGACAGCAATAGCCGTTTGATAAAATGGTATTGATTTATTCATGAAAATCCTTTTTAAATATCTCAGCATTATCTACGCCATACAATTTTCACAGAGGCAATGCATTTCAAGTTGTGGACTAAGTAAATGAAACCCTGCTTCTTTAATATTTTGCTGTAAGGCTTTAATGGTTGATTGATTGATATTGATTTCTTTAACCTCTAGGCATTCGTTACAGATTAAAAACTGTGTGACCTCATGATCATGATCACAGGTGATATGAGAGCAAGCGACAAACTTATTAGCAGAGTTTAATTTGTGTACTAATAACTGTTCTTGCAAAAAATCTAATATTCGATACACCGACATCGCGGGCATCGTCTTTCCAAATTCTTTTTTACAATAATCAACAATCTCATAAGCAGACATGGCTTTATCTGATTGCAATAAACTTAACAGAATACGTTTTCGCTTACTGGTTAAGCGCGCTCCATATTCACCACAATCCGACTCCGCACGTTCAAGGCATTCCTTAATATTATTCATCATCGTTATCACCCAATCTGCTTCTTTAATTTTTTATAATGATACACTATATCATTATAACGATACAATGTATCATAGCTGGAATTTTTATTGTTTAGATGTTTACCTTGCGGAGTTTTACATGAATCAAGCCTCTTTATATTCATTAGCAAGCGTCATTATTGTGAGCCTTGTTTCTTTAGTTGGTGTTTTTGTGTTGTCGATCAATGAAAAAATATTACAAAAATACCTTTTTCTGACAGTCAGTTTAGCGGTCGGTGCTTTACTTGGTGGAGCATTTTTACACCTTATCCCTGAGTCTTTTGAGAAAATCGCCAATAGCACTATCGTTTCTATGGAAATTATAGGCGGTATTGTGCTGTTTTTTATACTCGAAAAATTCTTACACTGGCATCATCATCACGGCGATGGCTGTGAGAACACAAAAGAAGGGCATATTTATCCCGTTGGCCGCATGATATTAATCGCCGATGGCGCACATAATTTTATTGATGGAATTGTGATTGGAGCTGCTTATTTAGTCAGTATCGAAGCAGGTATCTCCGCAACCATTGCCATTATTCTGCATGAAATACCGCAAGAAATTAGTGATTTTGGAGTGCTTTTACATGCAGGTTATAGCAAAGCAAGAGCATTATGGGTGAATTTCCTCTCCGCACTGACCGCAGTGTTTGGTACGCTGTTGGTACTGTTTGCAGGTAGTGAGAGTGAAAGTCTCACCCTATGGCTTCCACCGATTGCCGCAGGGGGCTTTATCTATATTGCAATGAGTGATTTGATCCCCGAAATGCATAAGCACAAATCGACCAAAGAATCTTTTTTGCAAATAATAACGCTGTTTATCGGCATTGGGATTATGTTGCTTTTGCTTCTTCTGGAGTAGACTCACTATTGAGAAAAATCAACGTAATTAGGAGCATACAAATAATAAATTTCTCCATCTTTGTATATTATTTCAAACTGAAAAGTACCCAATACTGCCGAATAGTTAGTTGAAACGTTGCAATGGGATAACATACCCCGTTACGCTAAGTATTCAAATTTAGTTTTTTACGAATCCATTTACCATAACTTAGCTCAAAAATTAGCGAAATAAAAATAAACGCAAAGAAAATAATTATCGCCTTAGTATTGCTAGAGTAAGTATGAATTAATAGTGTTATCAGGGCAGCGCCACTGATAATACTGGCAAAGAGTGAGATAAATTTACTCGCTCCTATCTGGTCACTTAAGCGATATGCACCAATATTGACAATAAAAAAGATCAACAAAAAGCTACCGCTACCAATAATGGCGATTTCAGTTAAATCAACAGAGTTAGCTAAGAGCATACTGAATATCATGGTGACAATAATACCAACCGTGGGGATTTGGCGAGCTTCTGTTTCTAAAATCTTCGGTAATTCGCCTTCTTTGGCTAACATGAATCCAAGTCTTGAATTGCCATAAATAGTGGCATTAATGGCGGAAAAAGTTGCTAATAATGCGGCAACGGATACCAGTGTAAAGCCGATTTGACCTAATGCGGGTTTTGCCGCCACCGCTAAGGCATAGTCTTGTGCTTTCATGAGCTGATCTTCGGGGACAGTGCCAACGGTAATCAGAGCAATGCAAATATATAGAAAAATAACAATGATCACCGAGCCATAAAATGCGCAGGGTAAATTACGTTCGGGTTGTTTAATCTCTTCTGCGGCATTGGCAATAAGCTCAAAACCTTCATAGGCAACAAAGATAATCATACCCGCCACGATAATTGAAAAGGAGTCACTCCAATGCTCAGGGGAGAAGCGTTGTACCTCAACAAAAGAAGCCCCTGTCACCACAATCAACACCAGTAGCACCAGCTTAATAACAACAAATAATGTTTCGGACTTTTCCACAAAGGCAATGCTGATATAATTAATTACCGCTGGCAAAAAGATCGCTAAGGTGATTAAGCCATGTTTGAGGAGAGCTGAATCACCCCAAGCTGTGCCTTTAAAAAAAGTTTGACCATAAGAAGCAAAGGCGACGGCATACAGTGAAATGGTCACCAAATAACTGAGCCAAAGCATTAAATTAGCTGTACCTGAGAGTAAGTTATTTCCAAACGCCTTGTCGATAAAATACACCGTACCGCCACGGTTTTGATAAGCCACCGATAATTTGGCATAAGAATAGGCTGTCAGTAACGCCACAATTCCCGCAAAAAAGAAGGCAACCGCTGTTGCCCCATGCGCTAGTGACACTGCTTCACCGAGCACCGCGAAGATACCACCACCGACCATGCCACCAATGCCGATTGATATTGCACCATATAATCCAATGCTTCGTTTATTGTTATTCATTTGAGTCCTAATTTTCTAATGAGATTTCAAGGCTTTAAATTCACGCCAGCTAATATAAACGCCAATAATAATGATCGTAAGTGCTATAGGGATTAATACCCAAACATAAGCCTCAAGATAGGCGGCAATAATAGTTGCTAAGGCAATAAAAATCCCGAGTACCAAAAAACGCCAACCGATATAAATCCCTGCTAAGAAGGTCGATAGACTCATAATGGTCATTAACACAAACGCCGCACCATTAGCAGGTAGTCGTCCGATATTGAGCAAAACAAAAATAACTTTAAAGGCAATAAACACCGCCAGCCAATGCAATACTTGTTGGCGTATAAAGTGAAATCCGTCAATTTCTTTTTTGATATAGCGCGACCATTCTAAAATAATGGCAGCAGTGGCAAACACAGGGATCATCCACATCCAAAAATTCATACTGCGAACACCTGCAATATCGGTATAGGCAATACCAATAAAGCACAACACTAATAGCAGACTTAATATTGCTTCACTAATAATAAGGCGGTGAAACCATCCATTGGGCTTTTTCATGATTTATCGGCATCCTTCATATACCTAAAAAGTAGTTTACACTTTACCTGAACAGCAATAAATCCAGACAATAGAAAACCATAGCCATTCTGAGATGGTTTTTAAAGTACGTTGTTTTTTTATCGCTGTTTTATTA
>WGBH01000531.1 GCA_015494435.1 Thiotrichaceae bacterium
AAAGAGACGCTTCTTACCGCTTAATAAAACAGCGATAAAAAAACAACGTACTTTAAAAACCATCTCAGAATGGCTATGGTTTTCTATTGTCTGGATTTATTGCTGTTCAGGTAAAGTGTAAACTACTTTTTAGGTATATGAAGGATGCCCAATATTTTACTAAATTTCAGAGAATTTTAGATTTCCTCGCAGTTTGAATCACACCCGTTTTCTTAATTAGAGTTGAAGATATTTGATTATTGCTCAAATTGCAATATTCCCGTTGTTCCTTTGATGACTAAGAATCCATTATTAATGCTAAATGCGTTAGCAGTACGTAATCCTGCAATGAATTGGCGTTCAAGTCTTCTTCTACTGCGGTTATGACAAAGCATTTTGGTTCTAGCAATAAAACCAAAATTTAGCTGACCTTTGTTAGTAACGAAATAATTGGAAAAATAACGATTGCAACCTGCAAAACCACTGGCGCGTGTTGCGTTAAAGCTTATTGTTGGTTGTGATTTTCCTCTAAAAGGAACGCCATTAATACTAATGAGTTTCCATTGTGTATCGATTAAAGAAGAAGGGTTAGATTTTACCCCTCCTCCGCAGGATACTAGGGTTAGCAAGGTTGATAATAGGATAATAAATCGTTTTATATTTTGCATTTTAGCCAATCCTTCGTATTTTATATGTTAATAGTAGTACAAAGAATGGGAATAGCATCCAAAATATTGTTCCACCGCCACTATCATTATTTGATTCAGCTTCCATACTCGATTCAATCCATTTAGAAAATTTATTTAAACGGGTATAAACGCCATAAGTATTTTGATCAGCGCAACCGATCCCCCAACTGACAAGACCTACTAAACGGATTTCATTGTTTTGCATCGCCATTAAAGGGCCGCCACTGTCCCCCTGACAGGTGTCTTCACCGCCTAAACCCGTTCCTGCGCAAATCATATTATCTGTGACCGGTCCCATATTCTGTAGATCTTCCATAATCAATTTGCACTGTGTTTGACTGACAATAGGCAATTGTAATTCGTATAGTTGGAGAGAAGGGTTGAATCCTTCCCCTGTTAAAGGGTTTATATTTCGTGCTCCCCAACCAACAACGGCAGCTGGAGTCCCTTCTTCAGCATCTCCGATAAATAAAGGCATTGTTTTTACGTTGCTAATATCTTCAAGTTCAAGTAAGGCTAAATCATTATCAAAGGTGGCTTCATCATATTGAGGATGACTAATAATTTTTTTAATCTTTATTCCTTCTCCTCCTCCGTTATCACTTAAGTCAGTCGTGCCTAGCCAAACAAATAGATTAGTGGCTTTCTCGCCTTTTACGCAGTGTGCGGCAGTGATTACCCATCGTGGGGCAATTAAAGTACCGCCACAGATATAAGAACCTTCCTCTCGACCTTTTTTTGTTACAAACAGCGCTGCGGTTGAAGGCCAATCACCAAAATCGGCGACTTCTCCGCCTATTATTCTTGGATCTCTTTGTGTGAGTGTTGTCTCTGCATGAACTAAAACAGAGAGACAGAATAATAAGCATATTGCTTTTGCAATATTAAACATAGTTGTTCCTATTTATGTTAATTAAAAAGAAAACAGAGGATTTTGTTGACGCTTCTTCGCCTGTTCTTGTTCTTCTTTATATAATTGTATTGCCACTTTTTGCAAAAACAGATCATCCTGTCTTTTTTGTCTTGCCTTCTGAAGTCGTAATACTTGTTGTTTTCTCTGGGCTAGTTTGCGCGTATAAAGTATTTTTTGTCTATGGCGTTGTGCATTAGCTGCCAAGATTGTTGTTGTCACTGTTTTAATTTTATCCTCTGGTACACGTGCCTTAAATCGTCTTGCCATCACACTTGCACCTGGATTGTAAGCAGGTTTACTCATACGGCTAATGCCTCCCATGCGTGTACAACCATGCCACCAGCAACGATTTTTGGTTTGAAAATACATTAAACCACGGTATTTGGGAGCCTCTGAGGCATCTTGGTTAATATGTTCTTTAATTCCCCAGCTTCCAATCCAGTTATAAGAACGTGGAGCAGAAAAAGCAACAAATAATTTGCCACCTGCCTTGCGCCAACCTTCAAGGAAATTATAGTACAATTTTGACATGCGGTTATCTTTATTGGCACGAATTAAATAAGCATTGGGACCTTCTTTCATTCCGTGGGTTCGATAGGCTACTAAATGTTGTCCGCCTTCATAAGCGACTAGATCAACCCCATAGCGTGAAGCAATTTTTGCCTGATTGCGAATAATTTTCAAGGTATTGGGAATTGAATATTTATTATGAGGTGAGACTAATAACTCAAAAACACTATCCACACTGTCGATTTTTTTCTGTGCGGTCTGGGTTGCATGAAAATAAGGGGCTATGGCAAGTGCATCGACGTGTTTATAGGCATCTTCATAACCTAATACCATATGTGTTAAGGTTACGTTAGTTGCCATGCCGCCCATTACACGCACTAAGCGATTGACACTTTTAAACTCCTGTTCCCATATTCTAAATATTTCGACACTGCGTTTAGAATAAAATTTATAACCTGCGTAGGATTTATTTTTATCCAAACCCAAATTAGCACCCATACGTTGGATATAATGTGTTTGTGAAAAAATTCCATTCCATGCTTCGTTAGTGTATTCAATATAGGCTTTTAATTTAGGGTTTAAATGCAAACTAACATAACGGGCATATTCACGAATAAACTGATTATTAGCACGGTGAGGGAGATTAAACCATGGATCAATACCTACCGTATTTGCCAGCTTTACCATAATTTCTAGTGGAATACCACGTCGCCCTTCTTTGCCTCCCCATGTTGACTGTTCCACTTTCGGACGTTTATCCCATGAGGCGAGATTGTTACGCGTAATACCTGACATATTCATTAAGCGAATAACACGAAAGGCTTTCATAAAGGCAAGATAATCAGGATTAAAAATGATCTCTTTTGCATGTGTGGTATAGGCTAAAAATGGATTGTTTTTATTGCATTGGCGTGGATTGCGGATATGATTGAAAGGCTTACCTTTACAAATACCACCTGGCATAATGATTTGAATATCACGAATATAATTATTAGGATTGGACTTGGTAATGGTTAATGTAGCTGTTATTTTCCCCTCTCTATTACCGCGTAAAGTAATTATATCTCTATTTGGATAATGGCGAATTAAACGTGCATTGCCACCATATTTTATTTTACCTTCTCCTTTATACAGCACGGTGTAAGCGCCTGCGGGGATACTTTTTTGTGGCATATTGCCAATAAAGCGTGTCCCTGCTTGCCCACCATTGAGTTTCTTTGGCCAGCCGTTTTGATCGTATTCAACCTTCCCTTTGGTTAACCAAGGACGAGCCTCTTCAAAAGGTAATGACATACGGAATAAATCAACAAAGGGAACACTCGCATCAATATCCATTGCTTCATTGGTATTGATACCTAAAGGCGATAAGAGATTAGGTTGGGGGGCTGCAAATAAAGAACAAGAAGAGAAAAATAAGAGTAAAAAAAATACAGTTGTTGGTACGAGAGAGTTTGTAGTAGACATAGATTAGCACTTCCTTGCATAAAAATAAGGTAGAGAAGTTCCAAGTAGTAAATGGATGTAATATGGGGGGATTTATTAGTTGAAACTTCCTAATAGTTGTTCTCTAACTTATCTGTATAGAGGTAAGTTAGTGGTTTGTCCAATCATTCAAATTAAGTCGTTAATTATAGGAGGAGGGGTATTTATCAATGTGCTAACAGAAAGAGCCTATATGATACATGCTATTTAATTTCCCTCCAATATTGAGAGGGAAGTATACATGGGAAAAGTTAATTAGATGCCATTTTTAATGATTTTTTAGATGTTTCAAGTTCTTTTGTTGCTTTAGAAAATTTTTCAGCAAATAAAGTCATATAGTATTTGTCTTGTTTATCTAAGGGAAAATCTAATGTGGTTATTTCACCTTTAGGAGAGAGGTAGGTTTTTTCTATAATGCTCACTTCTGATTGATCCGTTCCCACGTCTTTGCGTTCAGCCGTTTTTCCTGTGTCTTTATAGCCTTTAGAAAGCAACGCTTTATGAATGTCTTCAAAGTTAAACATCACACCGCCAGCAATACGATTTTTAATCATTACATCAGTGGTACAGCCATCTGTTTCAGGTGAAACAGCAAAACTTATTTTATTAATATGTGTTTCGTACACACCATCAAAGCCCTCTGCCAATTTAAAGCGTTTGTCTTTTGATAGAGCCGTTTTCAGTGACATTTCATTATCAAATTTTTTCTCACAATAGTCAGTGTGTAAATCAAGAAAAGTAGATAAATATTCAGCTTTTGAGAGCTCCAGTTTTTCTGATGCTTCAGAGCCGCAACCATTAAGTAAGAGAGAAGTAATAATTGCTGTAGAAATAAGTAGTACGGATGGAGAGAATATACGCATGAGGTGTCCCTATAAAGTTTTTTTTATTATTTAAGTTTTTTACCATAAGCAGCATTGCCTGTTTTTAATAATGCTAAAAAAACTGTGGTCAAGCCCTGCTAGGTCATTTTTATGTATTTATAATAGGGATAATTTTATAGATGAGCTGTAGTAATTTCAAGAAACTGGGATGGAAACTAGATAAATGGTAGGTTTTACAGTATATTATTTGCGCATTTAAAGCTTGGATTCATCAAGTATTTCAAAAGTAAATTAGTCTTAGGAAATTTCAAATAATAAATCTACTGATGTCGTCTAGATTTTTGCTTGAAACTTTTTTTGGGGCTTCATGAACTCTAATAACCCCACTCAAAAAAAATGAAGTTAGTAAAACTACAGTCAAAATTTCTTGTACTCCGTAATCATGGACTCTTTCAAGGCTTTGTTATTGCCGTTATTATCCTTTCTGCTTTAATGATTGGAGTACAAACCTATGCGGGAATTCCCGATTGGTTTCATAATATCCTCGAGTTCTTAAATCATTTTGTAACGATTTTCTTTTTATTGGAAATTATATTGCGTTTGATCACCGCTGAAAATCTTAGGGGCTTTTTAAAAG
>WGBH01000532.1 GCA_015494435.1 Thiotrichaceae bacterium
AAAAGAGACGCTTCTTACCGCTTAATAAAACAGCGATAAAAAAACAACGTACTTTAAAAACCATCTCAGAATGGCTATGGTTTTCTATTGTCTGGATTTATTGCTGTTCAGGTAAAGTGTAAACTACTTTTTAGGTATATGAAGGATGCCAACTTGAGGATTAAATATTCCCAATGGATAACGGTTACTGGACAAAATTTGAGGTAAAAACTGTTACTCCAAATGAGAATATACCTCATGGAATAAAATATTCATTAACCTTGCACAACCCATACAATAAGCGAATCCTTGGCTATGATAATGCTCATGGAATTAAATCTAAAAGAAAGAAATTTGGTGCTAAACGAACAACTTGGGATCACAAGCATGAAAGAAAAATTGTAGAAGCCTATGAGTTTGAGAATGCGGGGCAACTACTTGAAGATTTTTGGACAGATGTTGAAAGAATAATGATTGAGGAAAAAGGTGAGTAATATGAAAGTCATGAATGTTGGTATTATTTCACAAGAAGATTATAAGAAAAGAACAATAGCTATAGCTAAGGGAGAATATAAACCGAAGGAAAATGAACCTAAAGTGTGGTTTGAATCCATAAAATCACTTTCACAGGTTTTGAGCAATGAAAATCAAGAATTATTGAAGCAAATTATTGAATATAAGCCCACATCATTGACGGAACTTGAAGAAATCAGTCAACGAAAAAAATCAAACTTATCAAGGACACTAAAAACACTAGAAAGGTATGGCATTGTTTCATTGAATAAAGAAAAGGGAAAGCTTGTTCCTGTTGTAAATGCTTCAAATTTCAAAGTGGAATTTGGTTTGAATGCAATCGTTTACCACTAGCAAAAAAAACACTTCTAACAAGGCATTTTACTTGATCCAAAACTCAGCCTTGTTTTTGTGGCTTACGCTATCGCTTCAGCTTATCACAAAATCAAGTCTAAGCTTTGGTCAAGTAAACGCGGCGTTATGTGTCTGCAACGCTGATTCCCATTACAGTAAGAATTGCATCAATGAAATTGAATAAGCCTTATACTCACTTGACTCATTTAACAAACTCTATAATGTTGGCATCAATTTTACAAAAACCGTCTAGCCTGAATGATTACGAGAACCTTTTACGAGAACCTTCCTGCGTCCTTATTTCAGCATTTTAAAAAAACGTTCCATACGGGGTTTAAAGCTTTCTTTCGTATTTAAAGAGAGCAGTATCCGTGTGGCATGACCACGAATTTCAGAGCGTGGAATAAGTCCATAATACCGAGAGTCTGCACTGTTATCCCGATTGTCACCCATGACAAAATATTGATCTTTAGGGATAGTGATGGGGCCGTAGTTTTTCATTGGGTTATAGTAATGTGGCTTCACTTGCATGACATGTGTAAGGCTTCCTATTGATTCGAGTGCATACACCCCTTCTTCTTTATCTCCCTCACGTACAGGCTCTAAAATGGGGTCTCTTAGCTTAGAATAGTTTGCTGCATGACCATTAATAAAGAGCTGATTTTTCTTTATTTCAATCGTTTCTCCTGGCAGACCCATTAGGCGTTTAATCATCCGTTTATTGGCTGCTTTAGAGGTGAAGACAATAATATCACCACGCTTAGGTTCACCTAAACGGGCTAAGGAGATATCAGTAAAGGGAATTTGCAAATCATAAGCCAATTTATTCTCCCATATCACATCACCTTCTAAAATGGTCGGTTTCATTGAGCCTGTGGGGACAGGATGCCAGTCGGCTACTGCACCTCGAAAGATAAACAGAAATGAAATAAAAAGAAGGAATGTTTTATTATTATTAATAATGGAAACTAATTTATTCATGATATTGGGGGCCTTATCATTCGTTGTTATTGTTTTTATAAAAATTAGCTAAAGTAATATTTGAGAAAACTATCAAAGTTTACATCGTCATTAGCTTCAACTTTTTGCTGCTCTAAAAGAGATAATTTCGCTTGTTGAACAAATTTATTCCAAGTCGTTTGACTCAACTCGCGCTCTAAAAAATAGTGTCGATGTTGTTCGGATTGACTTTGTGCAAAATCAAAATAACTACTGTGACGACTCATTAGCTCATCTAATAAACGTGCTGAAGATGTGAGTTCGGGATGTTCAATAAGTTCCATTTGATATTTTAATGCCGACACATAACAAACATCACTATGAACAGCATTGAGCAACTCAGCAACGGGCATCATGGCATCTAATAATTCTAATCCCCATGATGTTAGGGTGCGTTTTTTAGTATTCTGGCTCAATTTTAGCTGGGGCTTACGTCCAAAATGTGCCACGAGCGATTGATTTTCGTCTATTTCTTGTTGTTCTTTTTTATCAATTTTAGGGCTTTGTTGCAGTAGGCAAAACAACATAAAGATTTCTAAGAAAAAAAGTTGTTTATGGCTAATGCCCGCAGGATGGAAGGGGTTTATATCCACCGAACGTAATTCTACATAGCGAATACCACGGCTACTTAAGGCATCAACAGGTTTTTCAAAACATTCTAAAATCTGCTTCGGTCTAACGGTACTGTAATATTCATTTTCAATTTGCAGTAAATTAGTATTTAACTGACGATATTCACCATCCACTTTAACACCGATCTTTTCATACGCTTCATGGGGAGTACTAATGGCATATTGCAAACTTTCTATGTATTTTTCTATTGTGTCATAGTTCGCCTTAATGCCCGCTTTATGCTCTTTACGGTTGGTATAACCAATATCTCCCATGCGTAATGAGGTTCCCCAAGGTTCATAATAAGTATTTTTATTATAGATTTTCATACTATCTAATTTAGGAATACCACTTAGAAAGGTTTTACAAATAGCAGGAGAAGAACCAAACAAATAGGGAATCAACCAACCATAACGTTGAATATTACGCACCATGCCCATATAGCTATGGTTAATAAAATCTTTTGAACTACGTTTTTGTTGTTGCTCCAATTGCTGATAGTCTGCCCAAAATCCTATACCGATGGAATGATTAAAATGAATTCCTGCAATCACCTGCATCATCTTTCCATAGCGCCATGCCAAGCCTTGACGATAAACATGCTTCATTTTTCCGCCCGTTGAGCTACCATACTCTGCAATTTTAATATCCTTTTCACCGCGAATAATACAGGGCATACTATTTGTCCATAGTAGTTCATCCTCTAATTGCTGATAAACAAATGACTCAATATCCTGCAAAAAATCCAGTGATTGATAAGCTCGATCACAAGGCGGGGTAATTAATTCCAATAGCGATTCGGCATAATCGGTGGTAATCCAAGGATTTTTTAAGGCAGAACCAAGTACTTTAGGGTGCATTGTTTGAGCAATATGCCCTTGAGTATCAACACGTAAGCTTTCTTTTTCTAACCCCGTTTTTGAATCTTTTAGGTGATCTTTTATATTGTTTTTTTCAATACGCTGTAGACGTTTGTTAAGTATGGTATACAACAGGCAACCTCGGTAATAATGAACGGAATCTAAGAATTATATCGCATAAAATAGGGAGTTAGCTTTATGATAAAAGTGGGTTTAACAGGCGGTATTGGTTGTGGAAAAAGTACCGTCAGCAAAAATTTTGCAAGCAAAGGCATTAGCATTATTGATGCGGATAAAATCGCTCATAATATTATTGCTCCAGAAACAAAAGCCTTGAAGGAAATCATTGTAGCCTTTGGTAAGAGCTTATTGCAAAAGGATGGCTCACTGAACCGTGCGGCATTAAAAAAACAAGTTTTTTCTGATACCAAAAAACTATTACGGCTTGAAGCCATTTTAGATCCAAAAATATATGCTGCTATCGAAAAGCAATTAGTTAAAAGCGAGGCATTAGCGAATACATCAAGGTATATAATCGCGGATATCCCGCTTCTCCTAGAAAAAAATTATAACAAGCTATTTGATTATATCGTGGTGGTTGACTGTTTGCCTGAGCAACAAATTAAACGTATACAACAACGCGATAATATGAAGCTAGAAATCATTCAATCCATTATTGACAAACAAATAAGTCGTGAAAAAAGACTAAAACAGGCAACCCATATTTTGGATAATAGTGGTAGCAAAGAGCAACTTTTATTACAAATAGAGGCATTGCACCAAGAGTTTATCCGCTTAGATATAAAATCAGCGTATAAATAACTCAATACTATCGTTCAAAAA
Organism: Thiotrichaceae bacterium; assembly: GCA_015494435.1. Lineage (GTDB taxonomy): Bacteria > Pseudomonadota > Gammaproteobacteria > Thiotrichales > Thiotrichaceae > JAGLBW01. The sequence goes on from WGBH01000532.1 coordinate 4,161, forward strand.
ATTCCAGCCTTTGACAGTGGTTGCTAGACGTTGCTTATCTTTTATAAGCAGTCCTTTTTGTCTCGCTTCTTCTAATTGAGGATGAATAATGGACAATTCTAAAGCGGTTCTTTGGGTAAATAAATCACGAGCAACCCCTTGTTTAAGTCGCAAAGCATTCATCATAAACTCAAAGGGAATCTCTGCGACCTCCAATTGTTGTGTCGATGAACGAGCATTATTGATTCGGATTTGTTGCATATATTGCTTCGGTTGACGGTATTTACTATAGCGTTGAATACTGCCATCAGGCGCGGTTATTTTTCCATGCGCCCCCGCTCCAATGCCGATATAATCACCAAATTGCCAGTAGTTCATATTATGCTGACAGCGTTGTTGATGACGTGCATAAGCCGACACCTCATATTGCTCAAAACCTGCCTGTTGCAATAGTCTTTGTCCTTTTTGTTGCATCTCCCACAAAATTTCATCATTAGGTAAAGTCGGTGGAGAATGGTGAAATAAAGTATTTGGCTCCAATGTGAGTTGATACCACGAAAGATGCGTTGGCTCACAATCAATCGCTTGTTGTAAATCCTCTAATGCCTGTGTAATGCTTTGTTGAGGCAATCCAAACATTAAATCCAAATTAAAATTATCAAAACCTGCTTTGTGTGCAATCACAGCAGCATTCTTTGCCTCTTCACCATTATGTATGCGACCTAATGCGCTTAAATGCTTTGGGTTAAAACTTTGAATACCAATGGATAAACGATTAATACCTGCTTCTCGATAAGCTTTAAAACGTTGTTGCTCAAAAGTGCCAGGATTCGCCTCCATCGTGACTTCCATTGCAGGACGCAGCGGCAATAAGGCTCGTAAACCTGATAATAATTGATCAATTGCTTCAGCAGAAAAAACACTCGGTGTTCCACCGCCAATAAAAACCGACTCCAAGCGCCGTCCCCAAATAGCAGGCAATTCTTGCTCAAGGTCCTTCAACAATGCCTCAATATAGCCCTGTTCAGGCAAATCATGCTGTATTTGATGCGAATTAAAATCACAGTAAGGGCATTTTTTAATACACCAAGGAATATGAATATAAAGACTAAGGGGAATTGGCGTCATTTTATTTAATTTTTATTGCTATTTAGTGCAACAATCTGTGCCTTCCTGAATCGGTGGACAAGGCACTGTCCCATAAGAGCAAAATACACAACAATCACCTTTTAATGGCTTTAGTAATGTTTTACATTCAGAGCACTCATAAAACCATTGGCAAGCATCCGTTGGCATTACCTCGGTTTTTTCATGCTTGCAAACAGGGCAAGTTATTGTAGATTTTAAAAGAATTTCTTTAGCCATGAGTAGACTCCTTATTTTGTACTGCTATTTTGCAAACCTTATGCGGTGGAGAAATTAAGTCCCATATTGAAACCACTGACATTAAAGCCAAGGCGAAATAAAATACATCTGTTCTCCAACTTTCAGTCCAATATAGTTTTAATAAAACCAAAACAAGCACAGGACCAATTACACTTAATAAACCGCGCAGATGATTTCTATGTAAAAACCATGATAATAACGCGGACACTAAAGCGATGCTTGCAAAAATAGGTAATAAGGTTGATATAAACAAACCTTCATATTGAGCAAGAAAACCCAGACCGACTGTTGCACCAAAAGATGCCAACAATGGAAAACAGGCGGAACATCCCATTGTTGAAACAACAGCCCCTAAAGAAGCAAAAAATTTTGCTAATGATCCAATATTCATTTTACCTCCAACTTTTATAATATAGATGCGCCAGAGTATAAATGCCGTACCTTAGTACGGAGTCAATGCTATTAATACTTATTTCTCAGAAATAGCAGAGAATATAGGGCAACCTGTATATTTAGAATTTGAGTCACATGCTTCTATCAACTGTTCTAATGTTCTTGATATTGATTCTAAATCGTTTATCTTGTTTTTCACCTTTAGCAGTTTCAGTGTGGCAATTTTTTTCGTTTCTTTACAACCTTTGTTCCCTATCAACATAATGTCTGATATTTCATTGAGACTAAAGCCTAGTTTTTTTGCACGTTTAATAAAAGAAAGCTTTTTAAAAATTTCATCATCATAAATTCTATAACCTGACTCTGGTTTTTCAGGTTGCGTGATAAGTCCTATACGTTCGTAATAACGTATTGTTTCTACGCCAATTCCAATTTCTTTTGCAATGATACTAATGGTTAATTTTTTGCTCATATTTAGAATATTGTTTTTTTAGGAAGTTTCAAATAATGATTATACCCATATTGCGCTGATTTTTTGATTCTGATTGGAGTATCTCAAAAGACGCATAGTTGCTCTATGCAACGATTGCGATGATTCAAACAGGGACAAAAGGGCAAGTAAGATTGGTAAAATCATTGCTTGGAACCTCTTTACCTAACGAGATTTTATTAGCTCGTTCCTAAATTTATTTGGGAATGTAGTTTGAGTAATTTATTCCTCGTATAAAACCACAAACCACAGTAAGACCTGAGCATTGCTTGTATTCCAGAGCAGCAATTCCCGCTGGCGTGTAAGTAACTGATTTTAAATTCGCTGGACAGGTTTTGTAAACCCGTCCACACGTTTAGCTTAAACGCAATAAAGCCTCACAGTTTCCTGCAAAGCTGCTTTAAAACGTTC
>WGBH01000533.1 GCA_015494435.1 Thiotrichaceae bacterium
AAGAGACGCTTCTTACCGCTTAATAAAACAGCGATAAAAAAACAACGTACTTTAAAAACCATCTCAGAATGGCTATGGTTTTCTATTGTCTGGATTTATTGCTGTTCAGGTAAAGTGTAAACTACTTTTTAGGTATATGAAGGATGCCAAAATTCGTGTAATAAACACTTCGATCCTTAAAATATTTTTGCTTACTTCTTTGTAATTCAACAATAAAACTATTGTTTTTTTTATCAGTACAACAAACATCAAAAATAGCTCGTCTATCAATAATATTTAGCCCTAATTTCTCAAGATTTCTGTATTCAATATCAATAATTTTATCCTCTATATCTAACAGGTCATTTAAAAAATGATAATACAAGCATTATGCCGATTAACCTAAAAAATTGAAGCTTGATCAAGCTTGATTGCGCTTTACAGTGGTTTTTCAGTATATACTTATATTGTTTATAGCTTCTTTCCCCGTAGGAACTATTATGAAAACCATAAATTTATTTGCTCTGTTGCTTCATTTTGTTTTCGTTAGTTTTTTACTTGCCTGTCAGTCTGTGTCGGCTCATACAGGCGGTAATGGTAGTCATGCTCGGGAGGATTCTTTTTTAGCAAAATTAGCTAAAAATTATCCTCCTTTTGTCGTTAAACCGATGAAACAGGCAAAACAGTTATTGTCTCCACATATTATGGGCAAGTGGAGTGATATTATTGAGTGGCCTCATATTCCTGTTAGCGCAGCTAATCTTCCTAATGGACAGATTCTTACTTGGGCTGCAAGTCAAAAAACTAGTTTTCCTGGTGGATCAGATTTCACCTATGCTGCTCGTTGGGATCCGTTCACACAAAATTTTACCGAAAATAATAATACTCTACATGATATGTTTGCAGGGTATCCCGTCTTGCTTGAGGATGGGCGTTTACTGGTTAATGGAGGGAATAATATTGATCGTAAAACCAGTATTTTTGACTATAAAACTAATATATGGAGTGAATCTGATAATACTCATCGCGGACGCTGGTATCCTACTAGCGTCGCTTTACCATCAGGGGAGGTTTTTACTGCATTAGGAACAGGGGGAGGACGCTATCCTGAGGTCTGGAATGAACAGAGTGGCTGGCGCGTATTAAGTAATGTTAATCTGCATAATCCTATCTTACAATACGATGCTTATTATGAGCAAAACTGGTGGCCTTTATTACATTTAACCCCTCAAGGTGATATTTTTCATTCAGGTCCTACCCCTAGAATGCATCGCATTGATACCGAAGGTCTGGGGAAAATCACCCAAGTTGGAACAGCCTTTAATGATTGGTACCCAAAACATGGGATTACCCTGCTCTATGATGAGGGAAAATTATTGGTGGCAGGTGGTGCTGTCTCTGGGGATGATAAAACCAGCACTAATAAGGCAATGATTATCGATATTAATGCCTCTGTCCCTAAAATCATCCCTGTAGAGGCGATGAAATATCCACGTAAATTTCATAATGGCGTTATATTGCCTACGGGTGAAGTCCTTGTTGTCGGTGGTAATACCACGGGTAGAAAATTTGATGATAGAGGTACGGTACTCACGCCTGAAATATGGAATCCTAACAGTAAGAAATGGCGTGAAGTCGCGGATAGTTCCGTGCCACGTAATTACCATTCAGTTGCGTTATTATTAACGGATGGTCGGGTGCTATCTGCTGGCGGTGGATTATGTAACTGTGCGGCAGATCATCAAAATGGTCAGATTTATAGTCCTGCTTATCTTTTTAATCCTGATGGTTCTCTGGCTACTCGCCCTCAAATTTTACATGCTCCTGATAAAATTAAAAATGGTCAACGCTTTAATGTACAAACCGACAGTGTGATTAAAAAATTCAGTTGGATTAAAATGTCTTCAACGACTCATGCAATTAATACTGATTTGCGTTTTCTAACCGCTGATTTTAGCAGTAAGGCGAAGGGTGAGTATCAAATAATTGCTGATGCGAATAAAAATATCCTGACCCCTGGCTACTGGATGCTGTTTGCTATTGATGAACACGGCGTTCCTTCGATTGCTAAGATTATTCAAGTTTCTACACAAGGCGAATTACAAATAGTGCAACCTGAAAACCAGCTGATTGCATTATATGAGAACGTTTCTTTAACCATTGAGGTAACAAATAACTCCTCCTATGAAAACCTAAGATTCAGTGCAGTTCATTTACCCGCTGGTTTACATATTAATCCCGATACAGGTTTAATTACAGGTAGTGCGACTCAAAAAGGTGAAACGATCAGTAAGATCAGTGTCAATTCCACAGAAGGCAATGCTGAAATACAAATTAGCTGGAATATTTACGATAGAAATAATAGCAATAATGGTATTAATGTCGCCCCTATTATTAGTCCAGTTAGTCATCAAGAGACGTTGATTAATCAAGCGTTTAGTCTCAAGATAATGGCAATCGATCCTAATGGAGACTTGATTCAATATAGTGCCGATGGTTTACCTAATGGTTTAGGAATTAATCGTTCTACGGGGGTTATTTCAGGTTCACCTTCAAAATTAGGAAATTATAGCGCCACTATTACAGTATCAGATGCAAAAGGCATGAAAAGTGAAATGGTTATTCCGTGGAAAGTAACAGGTGAATTAAAAATCTCCCCTATTCAAAAACCACCGAAGCATGTGGGTAAAAAAATCCGTTTTGATGCAGAAACCAATGGTGATGATAATCTCCAATATAATTGGCAATTTGGCGATGGTACAGAGGAAACAGGTTTTTCTTCTAGCCCTCGTACTTATCATCGTTTTGATAAAGCTGGTAGTTATACCGCAACATTAATGGTTAAACAGGAAGATGGACAGATTACCTATTCCCAGTTTATTCAGGCAATACATAATGTTCATCCAGATAATAATGCTAAGGCAAAAAGCTCGATGAGTATTATTTTTGATACAAACTCCGAAACAGGTCATGTTTGGAATGTTAACCCAGATAATAATAGTATCAGTGGCTTTAATATTGCCTCACAGAAAAAAATTGCCGAGATTACAGTGGGCAAACAACCCCGTTCCCTTGCCTTTGCCCCTGATGGGAAAATATGGGTTAGCAATAAAGATTCATCAAGTATTAGTATGATTGATCCCGATAGCAAGCAAGTTGTTGGGACTATAAATTTACCTCATGCAGCACAACCTTACGGTATTGTCTTTTCTAATAAGGATAATATTGCCTATGTCGTATTAGAAGCAACGGGAAAACTGCTTAAAATAGATGCGAAAACGCAGCGTATTATTGCAAGCCTCAATGTGGGAGTGAATGTCCGTCATATCAGCATCAATGCAAATGAAGATACACTCTATATCTCGCGTTTTATTACCCCCGCCTTGCCTAATGAATCGACATTATTACCTAAAACAAGAATAGGTGATGTTGACTATGGAGGAGAAATTATTGTTGTTAAGAGCGAAAACTTTCGAATAGATCACACTATTATTTTAAAACATAGTGAACGGGAAGATACCGAACAAAGTGCTCATGGCATTCCTAATTATCTAGGAGCAGTGGCTATATCTCCTGATGGTTTAAGTGCATGGATCCCCTCTAAACAAGATAATATTAAACGAGGACAAATGCGTAATGGTTTACCCCTAACTTATGAAAGTATGCTGAGAAGTATTAGTTCAAAAATTAATTTAGTTACCCAGCAAGAAGAATTAAGTCAACGTATTGATCATGATAATGCGGGTATTGCCAGTGCTGCTATTTTTGGTAAATATGGGAATTATCTCTTTGTAGCACTTGAAGGCAGCAATGAAATTGAGGTTATTGATGCTTATGAGGATGAAGTATTGTACCGATTCAAAACGGGACGTGCACCGCAAGGACTCGCCTTATCATCTGATGGTTTACGACTTTATGTACATAATTTTATGGATCGCAGTATTAGTGTTTATGATTTATACAGTTTTATTTATTCCCATCATGAAAATATAAATAATATCCCCTTAGTGACCACCTTCCATACCATTACTCATGAAACTTTACCCAATAACATCTTGAAAGGTAAACAACTATTTTATGATTCTTCAGATCCACGTTTAGCAAAAAACCAATATATCAGCTGTGCCGCTTGCCATAATGAAGGCAGAGGCGATGGTCGTATTTGGGACTTTAGTAGTGCGGGAGAGGGCTTGCGTAATACTATCTCTTTAATCGGTCATGGGGGCACTGCACAGGGGCCTCTGCATTGGACTGCTAATTTTAATGAGGTACATGACTTTGAAGGACAAATAAGAGGAGCGATGCAAGGGGGACGTGGTTTAATGCAGGATAATGATTTTAATTCTGGCACACATTCCCAACCATGGGGGGATTCCAAGGCAGGGTTAAGCGAAGATTTAGATAATTTAGCCAGCTATGTTACTTCACTCAATAAAACACCCGATAGTCCTTTTAAGAACTCAGATGGCTCTCTTAGTGCTGATGCCCAAGCAGGGAAGAGATTATTTATTAGCAAAGGCTGTGATGATTGTCATTCTGGAGAACAGTTTACTGATAGTGCTAAGGATAATTTACATAATATTGGTACAATCAAGAACAGCAGTGGGCAACGCCTAAATGCTGAACTAAAAGGATTTGACACCCCTACTTTAAAAGGCTTATGGATGACTGCCCCTTATCTTCACGATGGTTCTGCTAAAACATTACAAGAGGCGATTGCCTTAATGCAAGATGAGCAGGGTATTCCCATTGAGACCACTGCTAAAGAACGTGATTTATTAGCGGCTTATATTTTGCAATTGGATGATAAAGAAGCGCCTATCACTAAGCATCAATCATCAAAAAGTAGCGGCGCTTTATCGCCAGCTCTTCTGTTATTGTTCTTAGTAGTTTTCTATAATCAATTCTGCACCAAACGAAAAATAAAGAAGACATTAGCCAACTCAAGAATCTAAATCTTTATGCAAACAAACTCAATCTACCAAAAAGCCTCTCTTTTTATCCTATTAATCCTTTTTAGCGTGGGCATGAATTTTCATATTCCAAATTATGGTGGCAGTGGTTTTGATCTACCGCATAACGGTATGGTGAGTTTGATTGCTACTTTGTTTATAGCTATTGCGCTTATTAAAGTATTGTATAGCCAAATAATCCAATACTCCCCTTTATTGCCTGCTTTATTTTTATTATTGCTGTGTCTTATTGTTCCAGGGTTATTTAATTATCATCCTGAAACAGGACCTTTACGGCTGATTGTCTTTCCTTTGCTGGGGATGTTGTTTTTTTATTTTGCTATTGAGCAGTTTGCGGATTCTAAAAATACAGGTATTAGCATCCTTTACCTTATCTGTCTAGCGACTTTAATACAGATCGTTTATGCGCTTTTGCAAAAATACGTTGATCTTTCCAGTTTGGCTGTCTACATTTTTTCAAATGGCGCTAAAATGCCTCAACCAACGGGGATTTTTCAACAGCAGAATATATTATCTAGTTTTTTAGCGACAGGTGTTTTGATTGCTAGTTATTTGATTTCTAGATCTGAGCTACAGCAACAGGAAAAAAAGAGTCGATTTTTGCTAATAGCTTTGTTACTTGCGATTATCTTGGGTGGGTTATTTATTATTCTTGTTGTTGGTTCTCGCGCGGCTATTTTAGGTTTGTTAATTGGTCTTATTTTATTAATAATTAGCCGTTGGAAGCTTTTATTAAGTATTAATCGAAATATCATCCTCCTGTTTCTGCTCAGCCTTGTCATTATTGCGACTTATAATTATAAACAGATCGCAAAATTTGTTGACAGAACCAGCTATGCGGTTCATGCCTTATCCACAACAGATAAGAGTGAGTTACAAAACCGTCGTCGTCTTGTAATTTGGGAAATTGCTACTGATACTTATCTCAAAGCGCCTTTAATGGGGCATGGTCTGGGTAATTTTGAGAAAGAGTTTCAAGATCAGGCGCGTGTTTATAATCAGTCTAAAGATATTAAGTTAGATCAGTTTATCTCCCATCCACATAATGAGATTATTTTTTGGGGTATTGAAAGTGGTTTGTTAGCCATTATCGCTTTATTGGCTTTTATGGGGTATTACCTCTATCTGCTATTTTCTCAAGGCTTTCGGCATGGTTTGCAGTGGCTAGCTATGTTGACACCGATAGGATTACAAACACAGGTTTCTTTACCTTTTTATCTTTCAACAATACATCTTGTTGTTTTTCTTCTGCTTATCGCAATTAGCCTTCAGCATAAAAATAACACTTATACGCTAACAATCCCCCCGTTAGTAAAGACAAGTATCCTTACCGCTGTATTAGTCACATTCATCTTTCATGTTTTATTTACATGGACCTTATTCAAAGGAATACTGAATACAGGTGCTTTTAAATATACAGGGAATAAAGTAGAAAAATTATTAGATATACCATTAAGCAATATCGCATTGCGTAAAGATGCATTGGTTTATAAAAAACAATTTCAATTTATTAGGCATTATAAGCAAGGCAAGATGGCAGAGATTCCTCCCTATATCCACTGGTTAAAGCAACAAATAAAATACAATGACAATGCTGTCTTATACCATTATCTGTTTAAAGCCTATTTGTCACTAGGAAACATCAAGGAAGCTTTAAAGACCACCTCAGAAGCTAAAACACGCTATCCTTATCTTGATGCACAATTTGAACAGCTCAAACAACGGACGTTAGCAAGGTATAAAAAATATCAGCAACAGAATAAGCATTAATGATTGCAAAATTATCTCTTAAAAATTCATTTCGTCTTAGTATTATGCTTTTTGTTGGCACTAAAGAGCATTATTTATTACAGCAAACGATAGAATCGATACAACAACAAAGCTGTTCGCAATGGGATTTAATACTTGTTATTCCTGATCAAGACACTTACAACGCTGATAAATTTCAATCATTATTAACAAGTTCTCAAGCCCCTGTTTATACCTTATTATTTTCAACCCTTCCGCCACATAAGATAGCTGCTAAAGCTAAAGGCAAGTATATTTTATTTATCGCATCAGGTGATCGCCTAGAACAGGACTTTGTATTACATTTTTTTCAACAGCAACAAAAAACACCTTTATTACGTCTTTTTTATACGGATCATAGTTTTATTGCTAACAAATCAAAGCAACCATTAACGCATTTTAAACCCGATTGGAATCCTGATTATCTTACTGCATTTAATTATATAGCCCATGCCATTGTTTTTTATCGTTATGATTTATTAGCAATCAATGAGCTATTGAATAATGAAGAAAAAGATTATTTTCATCAGCTACTTCTCAGCATTAGCCAACAATACAAGCAAGAGCAAATTTATCATTTAGCCATTCCTTTACTTCAAATAGCGTCTCAAAAAAAAGAGCCAAGAAGTAAAGCAGGTCTTTTAGCGAGTTACTTTTACCATAGCAATACCGTCTACCGCCCTATTCTCTCTCTCCCTAAAGTTATTCCTTTAGTGTCGATTATTATCCCTACAAAAAACCAATTTAAACTATTAAAACAGTGTGTTGATAGCTTATTAGGAAAAACCACTTATGTCCGTTTTGAGCTATTAATTATCGACAACCAAAGCGATGATCCTGAAACATTGGCTTATTTACAGCAATTATCTTTGCTCGATAGGACTCGTGTTTTGCCTTATCCTTATGCTTTTAATTATTCTGCCATTAATAATTTTGCCGTCAAACAAGCAAAAGGTTCTTTGCTGGTCTTCCTCAATAATGACATTGAAATAATCAGTCCTAAATGGTTAGATGAAATGCTAATACACGCTTCTCGTCCTGAAATTGGCTGTGTGGGTGCTAAGCTTTATTATCCTGATGAAACCATTCAACATGGCGGTGTTATATTAGGGATTTACGGATCAGCCTCTCATGCGCATAAACATTTTCCTAAAGATCATGCGGGTTATTTTAATCGTCTTATTAGCGTACATAATATATCCTCTGTCACTGCCGCTTGTTTAATGATGCGTAAGCGTGTCTTTGAACAGGTGGGTGGTTTTGATCAGATCAATCTGAAAGTGGCTTATAATGATGTCGATTTATGTCTTAAAGTCTTAGCGCAAGGCTATCGTAATGTATGGACACCTTATGCGGAGTTAATTCATTATGAATCTAAATCACGGGGTAAAAAACCTTCATGGTGGCAACGACGTAAACTGCATAAAGAAGAGCAATTTTTAAAACAAAAATGGGGTGATTTGCTACTAAATGACCCTGCTTATAATCCAAATTTGAGCTTAGATCGTGAGGATTTTTCTGTTAAAAAGTGAAAGCATTGAGGAAGCGAATGCCTATAAAGTCCAATTCTAAACTGATCTCAATCGCATTGTGTAGCTATCAAGGAGAAAAATTTTTAGCCCAGCAATTGGATTCTATTTTAACCCAAAGCTACCCATATTTTGAGGTGCATATTTTTGATGATGTTTCAATAGATGCCACCCTTGAGATTGCCAAACACTATCAAAAAAATTACCCTCATATTTATCTGCATCAAAACAAACAACGCCTTGGTTTTGTTAAAAATTTTGAACAGGCAATCAAAAGACTCTCTTCTGTAAATACTTACCTTGCTTTATCTGATCAAGATGATATTTGGCATAGCAATAAATTAGAGCGATGCTACCAAGCCTTATCGCAATTAGAACAAGAATATAGTGATATGCCCTGCCTTGTGCATTCTGATTTAAAGATGATCGATAGCGCTGGAAAAGTGATTCACCCCTCCTTTTTTAGGCACAAAAAAATTGAATTCTCCACAGAAAAATCATTAGCTAAAATTTTAGGCTATAATGGTGTAATGGGAAATACGCTTTTAATCAATTATCAACTCGCACAACTTGCCTTGCCCTTTCCAAAATCATTAAAATACCATGATTACTGGTTAGCCTTAGTCAATGAAACCTTTGGTAAAAGAAAAACTCTGCATACAACACTGATTAGCTATCGAATTCATAGGCATAATGCAAGCGAGAATAGAAAAGCGCATCCAACCAATCATCAACCTCCCCCTTTTACTGAAGACAATAGAAAAGAAACCTTAGCTTATTTACTTTCTCATTATGATATTAACCCCAAAGACAAACGTATAATGACTGCGTTTTATCATTACTTAGATTCAAATAGAAACAAAATTAGCAGAGCAATATTATTACTCCAGCACGGTTTTTTGCGTCGCCACATATGGTATCGTTTACGGGTTTTACGAAAATTATTAATGTCAAAATAATGTCAAAAAAACTCCTCACTGCCATTATCCCGTTAAGATTATCCGCTGAACTTTATCAAGCCATTGAGCGCCTTACCCATATTCTTAATACACTTCCTGCTGATCTGATTGATATTTTGATTATTGATTACGGTAGCCCTGAAAAAGAGCTTATTCAACTTGAATTTGTAAAGGCTTATGCAAATGTAACCCTTTATTCGCACAAAGAAGCGCAAAACAGTGTTTTTAGTATCGGTCATGCCCGTGATCTTGGCGCGCAACTGGCTAAGACTGCGGTTATTTTATTTCATGATATTGATTTTATCTGTTCTAAGACGATGTACCACAGAATACACACAGAGATGATTAATCGTAAAATTGCATTAAGCCGAAGCAATGATTTTTTCTGTGTACCGGTTGCTTTTTTAAATGAAACTGGAAATGCACAGTATTATTCACAAATTTCTAAAAATAAAAATGAGACCCAAATAGATAATCAGTTGCAAAATCTTATTATTACCAAGAGCAAATCCTACTGCCAGTCTTTGGTTTATGGTAGCTCTGCTATTGTGGTTAATCGCTATCATTATTTAACCTTAGGTGGGCATCATCGTGATTTTTCAGGGCATGGCGCTGAAGATTACGATATTTTACATCGATTGAGTTATTACAATCCTAAAGCACCACGTACATCCGATTATTATCAAAATCTAAGTGATTCCCCTCTTTATCATTATAAAGGTTTTCGTACTTATTTTGCTTTGCATGGGATGGATGTCTTTATGAAGGGGATTTTTATGCTTCATCTATACCATCCACCACGACGCATTCGTCACTATCATCAATCTCGACACAATTTCCCTTTATTGAAGCGAGTAATGATAAAATTTGATGCCAATCGACAGCAACCTCTGCCATTGCGGGATTTTTCTAATCCTCATAAAACATTGATCCTTGCCAAACAAAACTCTTCTTTCACTGATGCTTTGCGCTATGCATTACCTGCAATGGGTGAGGTACTATTTATTGATGAAACACATTTTTCTAATGCCTCTGCCTTAATTGAACAGATTAAACAGCAAGGAATTACTCAGCTTGGTTTTAAAAATCCTTATGGCAATCCACACCGTTTAAAATTGTATCAGGCTATTAAGAAAGAACAGATAAACTACTGGGTTTTTGATCGTGGTGCTTTACCTGATAGTTGGTTTTTTGATCCTAATGGTTTTAATGCCGATAGTAAGAGTTATCACCCATACTATTGGGATAAGCCACTGAATAAAAAGCAACAAGCTCAAACGCGAGAGTATATTCACAAGTTATATCTTAGTGATAAAACATTGGAAAAAAATGGCAAGCGAAAAACATTACAAACATTAAAACAACAATTTCATCTTGAGGGGAAAAAAGTATTACTCATTCCTTTTCAGCGTCCTTCGGATTCTGTGTGTAAATACTTTGCAGGGAAGATGAAATCAGCACAGGGTTTTAATCAACTGATCAATGAGATAACACAACAGCTTGACCCTAATAAATGGATAGTGCTTGGCAAAAAGCATCCACTAGAATCCGAATCGCCTGATGTAACGGGAGTAACCTTTGTAGATGATACGCATATCCATGATTTACTGGCACTTGCCCATTGTGTGCTGGTATTAAACTCAGGTGTTGGTTTACTGGCAGGATTATTTAACACCCCCACTATTTATCTAGGCAATGCGTTTTATGGACATAAAGGTATTAATTATTCCGCCAACAATACTGCCGATGTTCTCGCCTTGCTGAATAGCGATTTATACGTCAATAGAACCCAGATTGAACGCTTTACTTATCACTTGCTTGAACGTGTTTATTCCTTTGGAAAGTCCTCTTATACGCAGATTATCCGCAAAGAAGATAATGCTAAATTAAGCTTGGTCAATGATATTTTATTTGAATCCCTTCGTGGGCTCTCCAAAAAGCCAATTATAATAGGCACTAAAATACCCATGCTTTATTTAGACGAACCTTTGTTTTCAAGCTTTGGAGGAGCAGAAACTATCAGCAAAAGCAACGCTATCAAAATGAATCTACTCTCCTCTTTTACAAAAAAACAACGCTTTATTATTATACTTTTTTCATTTATCGCTCGACCTGTGCTATCAGCAAATCAACGTGTTAAGCTTAAAAAAGATCCAGAACAGTTCTTTCGTGATGCAAATAATAGATTCTCTCGTTATATTGCTAAACAATTAAACTTTTAGATATTAAATTAGGGGCTACGTTGAACAATAATAAACAAAAAATAGGCGTTTTTTCTTCGGGTATAAAAAAAATACCCACACTATCGACCTTTCTGAATACAGAGAAAATTTACTATAATCCTTCTCAACCTCAAGAATTAAGCGCTATTGTCGGCTGGGGCAGAAAGGCAAATACCCACAAAGCAATCCAGTTTGCGAACGAACATAAACTGCCTTATTTTATTTTAGAAGATGGGTTTCTACATTCCTGTGGTCAAGGTGTATTAGGGGATAGCAGTTGCTCAATGATTATTGATCGTACAGGTATTTATTATGATGCGACTACACCGTCTGATTTGGAGATCTTACTCTCAGCTAATCCTAAGCTCTCTTTTGATAACACTTTAATAGAGCGTGCTAATGCATGTATTCGGCAAATTACAAAATACAACTTATCAAAATATAATAATACGCCCTCTACTTTAGCTAGAAATGCATTACCTAAAGGTGAAAAAGTATTAGTTGTGGATCAAACAGCGGGGGATATGTCCTTAAAATATGGCTATATTGATGACAATACCTTTGACGAGATGTTACAAGCCGCATTGGATGAACACCCTACCGCTAGCATTATTATAAAAACACATCCTGATGTAATTGCAGCTAAAAAGAAAGGGTGTTTATCTTTAAAACAAAGTCATCCACGTATTCATATTATTAGCGATAATCTCAACCCTTTAACTTTAATTCAACAGGTTAAACACGTCTATGTCGCTACCTCACAAATGGGATTTGAAGCATTATTCTTAAATAAACCCGTCACTTGTTTTGGCGTGCCTTTTTATGCTGGCTGGGGATTAACCGATGACAGAGCAAGACCCCCACTTTCCGTCTGGAAACGACGTAAAAATAAGCTAACACTGCCACAAATATTCGCAGCCGCTTATATTCGTTATACCCATTATATTCATCCCGATACCTTGCAACCCTGTGAAATAGAAGCAGTATTAGATTATTTCATGCTACAGCAACAACAACGCAAAAACACAACAGGTCACATCTTTTGCTTTGGTTTTACTTTATGGAAACTAAAATACATTCGTGCTTTTTTACAATCACCTAATAATCA
>WGBH01000534.1 GCA_015494435.1 Thiotrichaceae bacterium
GTCTAAGCGGATACCTCTTTTATAAGTAAATTCAACTTGTTCTTTCCGTGCGTAATTTACGGCAAAAATTACTTTAATAACATCACGTTTTTCAACTACATCTGCTTCTAATTGTCCGGGGTCAACATCAATCTTTAATCTTTTTGCAAGCGATAAAGCTTTCACGTATTTAAACATACTTCCTCCTGCTAGTTCAATATCCATTAATTTTTCTTTTTCAATCAAAATACCGGAAAATTTGGCTATTTTAAAGGTCAAATAAACCAAACCTATATCAGAACCAACCCGAGAAAGGTTTTCATAATCTTCAAAACTTAAATCAATACCTGAACTTTTAGTTTTAATCCATACATTAATCAATTTAACAATATCGCCTCCTTGTGCTAAAAATGATCGCAAACGCGGTAAGCTGATTTCAACGTTTGATTGCTTGGCTTTAATCAGTCCCAATGCAAAGCGGATAATATCTGCACCTGCTGCACGAAAACTGTTCAGAACGCTTATTGGTGTGTCAATACCTTCCTGACGCAATTTAATTACTGCTGAAGTTAATTCATTTACATTACCCCCTTGCGATAAATATTCGCTCAATCCCTTAATTGTTATGTCTTTAACACCTTCTTGATGTGCCATAATAAGGGCGTTAACTACTTCGCCAATATCTCCACCCAAAAGATGATACTTCTCAAGGTCTTTTAATTTAATTTCAACACCTGCATTTTTAGCATCAATTAGGTGCGTAAGTGTTGTTTGAATATCTCCTCCTGCAATAATGAATTTTTCAACATCTTCAAGTCCGATATTTAAATCTAAATGTTTGGCTTTAAGTAAAGCTTCAACAGTTTGTTCAATATCTCCGTTCAAACCAAAATAAACTTCAAGGTCGGCATAACGAATATCTAAACCGGCTTGCTGTGCTTTAATTAATGCTCGTGATGAGGTATCAAAAAGTTCTTCTTTCAGGCGCTTTATATTGTCGCCCTTTGCCATGTATATCCTGTTTTCTTTGAATTCAGAAAGTAAGTCTGCGGCAAAAAAACTTACAATGCGATTTACTAATTCTGCATATTCTTTTTCTTCATCCTCTTTACTTATTTCTGTTTTTTTCTTTCCATCTTGCTGTTCGGCTTGTTGTAAATTGTTGTCTTCGATAATATTAGCAATACTCTTTCTGTATGCTTTAAGCTGAGCTTCTAAATATCTGAACTTTGCTTTTTCTGAACGGTTTTTCTTTACTCCTTGAATTACTAATTCTTTGTCGGCTTTTACCGATTCAATTAATCGATTGATTAAATCTAAAATACTGCCACTAAGTATGTAATATCCGCCAATTCTTTTTAATCTTAGTTCTCCTTCGGTGTACGATTGATTAAATTCGTAGATTGATAAGGCTACCTCTCTGTCAATGAGTTTGTAAAAATCTTTTTGTACATCTATCGAAATTACTGCACCTCCTTTTCTTGCACTAACAATAAGTTTATAGATTAAGGATGCAGGAATTCTTCGTAAATACATCTCGATAAAATGATACAAAAACTGGAATAAGTTCATTTCCAGATTTGATGCTTTTACATAATGCCATATACTTGCAGATTTATTATAGAAATATGCAAAAACAGCTAGTGCAAAAACTATAAAAAGCGAGAAAAAAAGAAAGACGTACTCAATTGACATAGCAAGCTATTAAATTATTAACTATTATCTTACTGATAATCACATAAAACAAACACTCTGTTATAGAAGAATCGGTAAAAAACTACTCTTTTTTCTTTTTAGAAGGTTTTGAAATAGATTCACGCATTTCGGTATCTGCAATAATATTTTTCATATTGTAATAATCCATAACGCCAAGATTTCCTTCGCGAAATGCTTGTGATATTGCTTTTGGAATTTCTGCTTCGGCTTCAATTACCCTTGCTTTCATTTCCTGAGCCAGTGCTTTCATTTCTTGTTCATGGGCAACAGCCATTGCTCTACGCTCTTCTGCTTTTGCTTCTGCTACTTTTAAATCGGCTCTTGCCTGATTTTCTTGTAGTTCAGCACCAATATTCTTACCTACATCCACATCGGCAATGTCTATGGAAAGAATTTCAAAAGCAGTACCTGCATCCAAGCCTCTTCCTAAAACTAATTTCGATATAGAATCAGGATTTTCTAGAACTTCTTTATGTGAGTGCGACGAACCAATTGCTGATACAATACCTTCTCCAACACGCGCAAGTACTGTTTCTTCGCCGGCACCACCTACCAAATTTTCAATAGATGCTCTAACCGTTACTCTTGCTTTGGCAATTAGCTGAATACCGTCTTTTGCCATAGCTGCTACCGGTGGAGTATTGATAATTTTAGGATTAACCGACATGTGCACGGCATCTAAAATATCACGACCTGCCAAATCTATGGCAGTGGCAGTTTTAAAAGATAAGGGTAGATTTGCCTTTTCGGCAGAAATCAGTGCATTTACTACTGCACCTACATGACCTCCTGCAAGGTAATGTGCCTCTAAATCATCTCTTCTCAAATCTATACCTGCTTTTTTAGATGCAATCATGGCATTAACAATTACCGATGGCGGAACTTTACGCCATCGCATAAAAATCAGTTGTAACAGTGATATTCGTACATTGGTAATTTGTGCCTGAAACCACAAACCGATTGGTACAAAATATAATAAAATCATAAAGCCGATGATAAATACCACCGTCCAGGCTAAATACATTCCTAATACTCCCATTTGTTTATTATTTAAGTTTTACAATTATTTTATTTCCTTTTATTTTAACCACTTCAATTTCTCGATTTTCATCTACCAAGCCATTGATTGATTCTGCTTCAACAAAAAGTCCGTTTAATGAAACTGTTCCGCGCGGAGCCAATCTTGATATGCTTTTGCCTTTATCACCTACATTAATTTTCAGGCTTAAATCTTCTTTTACTTGCGAGTCTATTTCTGTATTCAAGGCTATTTTTTTCCACGTTTTGGATTTGAATGCCACGTAGAGTACTAAAATTAATGAAAAAACAGTTCCGGCAAGTACATAATGTCCGCCGGGAGTTCCGTATTTTGAATAAGCCATAAAAATACCTCCAATCAACATCAATAAGCCTCCTATACCAGCAATTGTAATGCCCGGTACAACAAAAAATTCTAAGAGAATCAATACAATTCCTAATATAATTAATGCGATTATTGCTGATAATGCCATTTTGCTAATATACGATTTAATTTTAACAAACTACTTTAATATC
>WGBH01000535.1 GCA_015494435.1 Thiotrichaceae bacterium
CGGCTTTGGCGGGGAAGAGAATGGAACGGGGGCTTGCGTGAAAGCACGTCTTGCTACGCGAGTGAGTATGTTTGAGGAGCCCGGTGCGGGAAAACCGCACGCCGGGATCTGGGCAGGGGGTGCCGGGTAACCGGTATCCCTACTGCGACGCTTAAAACAAAAATAGAATAAATGAGACAAAATAGACCACTCTACTTAACGAACAAATGGATAACCATCTTATTTGGGTACTATTTTATTGTTCTTTCGATAGGCGTTTTCCTTTCTGTTCTCGCGTTACTCCCAGGAATTTTATATAAAACCGAACCGTCTGTTCTTTATTTGGCTATAGTCGGTTCGATTGGGATGTCTGCGAATGGCTCCGCCATCTTTTATATTCGGAAGTTATACAAGCTTTGTTTCTCTGAAACTCTCGATTTATCTGACGGAAAGAATATGTATGCAAAGAGGCTTGGAACAATAGTTTATTTTTTCGCCAGGCCTTTGTTTTCTATTGGATTCTCCATTCTAGTGGTTATAAGCTTGAGATCCGGCTTCCTGCTTACCGCTAAAGGACCAATAGAGCTGAATACTGGTTTTATATACATGTCGATGTTTTTTTCGTTCTTTGTTGGATTTTTATCCGGGCGATTTGTGAAACAGTTGGAACAATCTGGGGAGAAAGTTATTTCAAAGGTACTTAAAGATGGGTAAGAAAAAAATGGATGTCGAAAAAACTATTAAAGAACTTGAATCTCTTTCCAAGATTGTTCTTGAACTTAAGAAAAAAGTTATCCCTAGACGTCCGATTGTTATTGAGTTTTGTGGTGCACCAAAATCCGGGAAGACGAGTTGTATAAACTCATTAGACCTATTTCTTAGGAGAAACAAGTTTAGGACTAGAGTGCTTAGCGAACGCGCTAGTATTTGCCCGGTGCGGAATAAATACGATCCGTATTTTAACCTATGGACTGTTACAGCCGTCATCGCAGAACTATCTGAGGTGCTTTCGAATCATGCCAAAAATTACGATGTTGTAATTATGGATCGTGGTATTTTTGATGCTTTATGCTGGTTTAATTGGTTACTAAACAAGAGGCATCTCGATGAAAGTAATTTCGAGTCAATAGAGTATTTTTTGACAATGAAAAAATGGCGCTCTGTAATCGACTTGGTATACGTCTTTACGGCAGATCCGGAAGTGTCTCTACAGCGTGAGTTTGCGAATCTGCTAACTCGGAAAATGGGTAGCATCATGCACCCGGATGTTCTGGAAAGCTATCGTCAAACCGTAATAAAAACACAGGAAGGGTATGGTGATATGTTTAAAAAAATCGAGCATATAGATACTAGCAAGCCAGATCTTAATGAAGTGAACTATAGAGTAACAAAAAGCATATTAGATATTTTGCACGACAATACTTCTGAAAGAATAGGGTATTTTGATCGGAAGTCTATATCATCAGTAAAAAATGAGGTTATTTTCTTTCAAGACATAAAACACAAAGTGTCTAAGTTGCAGTTCGATGTGAGGCATAAAGTAGAGGAAGATAATACCAAGGTACAGCCAATACCTATACTTGTTATCACTAATAAGGAGCGCACTAAGGTATTGGTTGTTAAGAAGAATAGAAAGCAAACATCTGCTGAATCACCGGAATCACAAAAATTACTTCTGTATTTAGGTGGTCATATTCGGAGGAAGATCTTATAGAGAGTGAAGATGCCAACTTATTATCAGTTTTGCGATATGCACTGCATAGAGAGGTCAAGGAGGAGACGGGTATAGATTACTACCCGGAAAAGGGTGGAGAGCTTTTGTGTATATGGGACACATCAAATGAACGTAGCGAGAAACATATGGCAATATGTCATGTGATGGAAGCGGATTTTGATACGTTAAAAATTAAGCTCGATAAAAATGAATTTATTACGTCTGGGTATACTAAGAGTGGAAAAGTCCTAGATATATCAGAGTTATTTGAAAAATATCCTGAATTAGAAGAATGGAGCAAAACAATCTTAAAAGAGATTTTTAGTTATCGTCCGCTACTTTAAGGACGTGACTGTAAATACTGTATTTTTGTCGAAAAAACTAATTATTAAATAATTTAATAAACTAAAACTAACAGCTAACAATTCCATAAACACGGACGCATTTATTGTTCGCTGCGCTCACTATAAATGCGCCGGTTATAGATAGCGTTAGCTGCTAAACAAAGCCACCGTTGGAGTATGTATTATGAATGATAAGCTGAAAGAACACCGGGTAATCGGGATAAGGCATGCGCTAAAAGCGTTCAAGAACGAAGGGTTGGTTGATGATGACACTGTAAAGCCCCCGAATTCCTGGACACTGTTTTGCACAAATTTCATGCCGCCTCTGCCACTGGGGTGTGGGCAG
>WGBH01000536.1 GCA_015494435.1 Thiotrichaceae bacterium
AAAAAGGGTATTGATCGTTTAGTTGTTGGCACAGCTTTTTAAAGTCATCAATAGCAAAGTCTCCTCCAGGTAATGGGGATGTTTGCGTCCATTGTTGACTATCTTTGTTCTCCATTAACATTGCCACTTTTTCCATTACTGCTTCTGCTAAACGTCGATAAGTTGTGATTTTTCCATCAAAGATATTAATCATTGCGGCATCAGTATCATTTTTTCTATCAACTCGTAAGATATAATCTCGTGTTGCGTCTTGTGCCTTAGATACGCCATCGTTATATAATGAACGTACACCAGAGAAGGTACTGATAATATCCTCTGCTGAAATTTTATGTTTAAAATAATGATTGGCAGAAAGGCATAAATATTTAATTTCATCCTGCGTAATTTTAGTTTTGCTCGGATCGCCTGTGTACTCCTGATCCGTCGTTCCGATTAAAGTAAAATCGTCATAATAAGGAATGGCAAAGATAATGCGTTGATCTTTATTTTGAAAAATATAACATTTATCATGCAAATATAATTTAGGCACAATAATATGACTGCCTTGTACCAGACGGATATTTTTGCCTTGTTTATCAGTGTTCAATGTTGTTAATACCCGATCAACCCACGGGCCACTGGCATTAATTAATACTTTTGCTTTTATATTCGTTTGTTTTTTAGTAAGTTGATCTTCAACGGTTAGCAACCAATACCCCGTTTTACGTTGCATATCAATACATTTAGAACGGGTATGAATACTGGCACCTCGCTCTGCTGCATCCAAGGCATTTAAAACCACTAAACGCGCATCATCAACCGCACAATCAGAGTATTCAAAACCTTTACCATATTGAGGGTTTAATGGCTCTCCCTCTTTGTCCTGTTTTAAATCTAAGCTTGTTGTCGCAGGAAGTCTTTTTCGTCCACCGATATGATCATATAAAAAGAGACCTAAACGGAGTAACCATGCAGGTCGAAGTTGTTGATGATAAGGTAAAACAAAGCGCAGAGGACGGATAATATGGGGTGCCTGTTGCCATAAAATTTCACGTTCCGTCAATGCTTCACGCACTAAGCGAAATTCATAATGCTCCAGGTAACGCAAGCCGCCATGAATGAGTTTAGTGGACTGTGATGAAGTACCGCTTGCAAGGTCATTCATTTCACAAAGAAAGACCGAATAGCCTCTTCCAGCGGCATCACGCGCAATACCGCAACCATTTATACCTCCTCCAATAATAAAGAGGTCGTAATTTTTAGCCATATTCCATTCCCATTTATATTTATTATGAGGTAATAGTAGACAATCTATTATTATGTATTGCAATCAATAATTTTCTTGGAGTAGCCTAAACTTCACTCCACATGCGCAATAAATTGGCATAAGCCCGACTCACTCGACCTGTTTCATCAGCTTGGGGCATGGTTTTAATTAATTTATCGCGCGCAATAGCAAGGTCATATAACAGCTCACGCTGCTCATTAGATTTAACCAAACTTTGCGCCCATGTTACCGCAACGAGTCGCACCCCTTTTGTGACTTCGGTGACTTGATGCAGACTTCTTGAAGGATAAATCACCGCTGAACCTGCTTTTAGCTTTATTTTATGTTCGCCAAATTCTGTTTTTATAATAATTTCTCCTCCTTCGTATTCACTTTTATCCGATAAAAAAATGGTGGTAGAAATATCACTACGATAACGCCCTCTCATGGGACCCATAATAGGGTCATCGACATGAAAGCCATAGGTCATACCTTGGGTATAGCGTGCATAAAATGCCGTGGCTAGCTTTAATGGCAATGCTGCATTTTGATACTTTTTATTTTGTACCAATGCTCCCATGACTAATTGATTTAGTTGTTGATGCAAGGGGCTTTGTAACGATAATTCTTCATTGTTTTTAACGGCTCTTGCTTCTTTTCCTGCTGATAATTTACCATCAACAAAATCAGCTCGATCAAGCATTTCTCTAACTGTTTTTAAGGTTGGCTGGTCTAGCAAATTATCTATTGTAATTAACATTATTAAACCTCATAGT
>WGBH01000537.1 GCA_015494435.1 Thiotrichaceae bacterium
TCCTATTGTAAAGGAGTGTAATATTTATTACTTGGAAGTTCCTAACATCAGTTAATCATAAAGAAAAATAAGGTGCTGATAAGAATCTCTATTTAAAAAAACCTGCTAGAATACTGAACACTGTATGAATCTACACCGATAGCAGGGGCTATGACAAAACAACAATTACTAGAAAACATCGCCAACCTAAGGATCTGGCAAAAAGGAGATAAAAGAGCACCACACAAGCCTTTATTGTTGCTTATGGCTCTATCGCGCCTGCAACAAAATAAACAGCGATTAGCACTATTTAGCGAAATAGAAAAACCACTAACCGAACTACTCATAGAGTTCGGGCCACAACGCAAATCTCACCACCCCGAAGAACCCTTTCATCGACTCCCCAAAGATGGCATTTGGGAGTTGGCAAATGATCAGGGTGTAGTAACAACCGAAGGGAAAAAGTTTACAAAAACCATTCTACGCAAAGAAGCTATCAAAGGTGGTTTTACTCCAGAAATTTATAAGCTGATTCAATCTAATAAAAAGCTAGTCACACAACTAGCCAGTATTTTACTCGAAGCTCACTTTCCACAAACTATTCACCAAGATATAGCGGATGCCGTAGGACTAGATAGTGACATCAGTAATCAAGAACAAACCACCCAACAGAAAAAGCGTAAACGCGATCCCGCCTTTAGAGGAAAGATACTCCAAGCCTATAACCACCGCTGTGCTATTTGTGGTTTTGATGTAAGGCTAGGCAATACACCCATCGCATTAGAAGCAGCACATATTAAATGGCATCAAGCAGGTGGGCCCGATACAGAACAAAACGGGCTGGCGCTTTGCTCATTGCATCATAAATTATTAGACCGTGGAGCATTGGCTATATCAGAAGAATTTAAAGTGATTATTTCTGAAAAGGCGAATGGGTATATTGGCTTTCAGGAATGGTTGCTGGATTTTGAGGGTAAGGAATTGAGAGTGCCACAGAGGGAAGTTTATATGCCTGATATTGGGTTTATGGAGTGGCATGTGAGGGAAGTTTTTCAAGGGGAAAGTTTATATGGCACATGATGCTTCAGCCACATGGAGTGGTTTCAATTATCAAGGAAAAATTGATTTGTGTCATGCGTTAAAGCTAGAAATGATTAGATAATGAAATATTAGGGCTAAAAAATGAGAGCAATAGACTGGACAAAACAACTTCTTGGTCGTCATGGTTTAGAAAGACCTGATGGCAGACCTCTATATCAATACAGAATTACTGATGCTGAGTTTGAATCTTTAACAGAGCTATTAAAACTTAGTTCATTAATGGGGATAGAAAATATTTCCAAAATATTCGCTTGGGATCAGTGTTTTGTATTTTATGCATCCGAATGGTGGCGACGTTACTATAAAGGTACTTGGGGTTGGGATGGTATTTTTAATGCTATTGGTATCGACTATTCTGAGCTAAACGTTAATAAGAGAAATGATCTAATAGAAATGGGGCTAGTACGCTGGCATCGTGATATTAGACATAAGGATAATGGTGACAGACAACTCTTGGGGACTATTGCTACTGAAGGAGGTTTACCATTACATCAGTTTTCTGAGTCGGGTGGTTGGTTAGCTAAAGTGCTTAACCCCGTTATAAAAAAGCATCTGTCAAAAGGCTTGTCTATAACAACATTAATCACTAGCTATGACGATTTTATTCCTAAAAGCTATCATTCAGATGAGATGATTGAGATCCTTACTGATATTGTTGAAACGATTACTCAGCTAAGACAAGAGCATCAACTAGAACTCAAAGAAAAACCTATTAGGTGGTTAGAAAGTAATGTACCCACATGGAGAGATAAATTTCCTCTTCCTATTGATAATGATGCGGCTCGTTCCTTGTTGGGCGAGCTTATTAATACTGCTTCAAAAGAGAAAAATGAACAAACCAATAATCCTTTTGAGGTTGAGCGTTATTTGGTTCAGCTTGAGACTTCATCCCCAAGGATAGCAGCCCAAATCGACCTTCCAAGTTTCGTACCGTTAGAAAGTATTGAACTTGATAATACTGAAGGAAATATTCCTGCTAATTTTATTGTTGAAGTTGTTGATCCTAATGGTACGTCATGGCCTTGGTGTCGTGGTGTACTCACTGGTTTCAGGGAGAAACAAGGTTTTAAGTTCTCCGGTAAAGTCTTCAAACTTATCGGTACGGATGCTATTAAAGAGCTAAATCTACGTTTTAATGCATCAGGTGATATTTTTTATGAAATGCCACTGATTAATGGCATCGCTTTAGAAACGGAATTACCTTGGTTATTTCGTAGTATAGATAGTAAATGGCTGTTGCATGGTATGGCGAGCCAAACCATTAAAGACCCAAATGCTTTAGTTTATATACCTTCTCGATTTTTATGTCAGTGTTGTGGTGATTATTCTACTTTGAAGAAAGGGAGTGAATTCTTAAGTGGTCATATTTATACATTAACGGGTTCTGTTCAGTGTACTGATGAAGATAGTCAGTTCAAGATTTCTTCTGGTAAGGAAGATTCTGTTATTCAATATCAGCTGAGTGGTCAACGGTATGCTCATTACTCCCACCCCTCTGAAATTTATATTGGTAAACCAAGCTTGATGGAAAATAACTTAATAACTGGCTTTACTAAAAAAATAAATAACAATCGAGTACTAGCAAAACTCGTTGGAGTCAAAGAAAGTTGGCGGTCGTTGTCACAAATAAAACAGGGTTATTATGAAATCAAATTGCAGGATTCAAAGGGTAATATTCTGCTACGAAAACGTGTGGGTATTCTTGATGATGCCTTTTCTTATAAACTAAAGCCTGATAATCAACAGGTCAAGAATGGTAGCATTATATTAAATGGTAGCTATGATTGTCGCTTAGAAGCTAGCGAAGATCTGCAATCAAACCTTATTAAAGAGTGTGGTAATACTAAAATTCAATTACAAGCAAAGGAGACTCCTCCGCCCTATATTGATATTTTCCTTAACCCTCAACAACAGCGACAAGAGTTGATCTTAAGATTTCCGTTTCCTTCTAATGGTTCATTACTATTTAATGCCGACGGTGAATTAATTCCATTTTCAACACCACTTTATCTGGCTGATTTAAGGGGATATCGGCTTAAAGTTTTTGATAATCGTTTTATCTCTGAAAGGAAAGTAACGCTTAATTTCTTACTTGTTGATGCCGATATGGATAGTATATCCCTAAAGGATATTTATATTGAGTTGCCTGTTAGACTAACAAATCAGGTTACAGAATTTGTTATCAATGATTGGCTAGACCCCATTAAAGCATTGCTTGGCGTTAGTTCATCACCTGATTCCGAGGTGAGGATTTCACTATTAATGAATGGGAAAGAACAGTTTTGTCTTCATATTCGGCAGTTTGCGAATATGATGGAAGGAAAATATGAAGAAGGACATGTTAAGTTAACTCCTTCTGCCTATGCAAGAGTATCTCCTGGAGAATTAGCAGGAATAAAAGTTCATGCTTTGTACTTAAATCAGCCAGAGCAGGCAGATTTCATATTAGTTCCTCAGACTACAGAAGGTGTTGTAATGGGGGAATGGTTATTTGAACCTGAAAAGCGTACGCCTGGACCTTGGATAATCTATCCATCCTCAGAATCAGCTATCAACTTTCGTCCTATTCTATGGAATGTTGACAATACAACCTCTGAAATTATGATTGCAGATACATTATCTAAAGCTACGGTTATACTAAATACTGAGCTGCGAGAAAATGCAATCAGAAGAGTCTTGAGAAAGATGGCAAGTAATTTCGATCATAAAAGCTGGGCTTACCTGAATAGCTTATGGAAGAAAACATCTCACTTGCCCACACCTACTTTTGATATATGGAAAATTGCTATTTCTGAACCTGGCTTTATGGCAAGTCTTTTGCTACATAATCACGATGACCTTGTTGAAAAACTAGAGAATGAACTTCCTTTATTGTGGGAGCTTATTCCTTTGTCTGACTGGAAACAGGCTTTGTTAATCTGGAAGAGTAGAACAGCAAAGAAACTCGATGAGGAAGAGCAAGATTTAATTACTAATTTGTTATTTAATAAAATAAAAAGAATAGAGTCTCTATCTTTATCTATGGCTGGTATAGGAAAAATATTAAAACTTGAATTGTTAGGGGAAAACTCGCCTGAGCTTCAAGCAATAGAAATGATATTACCACATCAGATTGGTGTTGAAATGCAGGGCTTATTGAGAAGAAAAGCAAACGAAAAGTGGCCTGAGTTATTAAGCAGAAAAATTATTACTTACCATCAAGAACTAGACCACTCTTATAATAGG
>WGBH01000538.1 GCA_015494435.1 Thiotrichaceae bacterium
ATCGTATTATTTATATTGATAAGGAATTGGTAAGGCATCATTTGTATAAATTCATAAACAAAGATTATCTTAGAATACAAAAAATGGATTAAATAAAGAGGGTGAAAACTTGCATCAAGAGATTAAAGAGAATACCGTGTGACGTTTAAACAATAGCGATGCTTTTTAGTAAATAATTGTTTAGGAAACTTTAATTAAGTTAGGAACTATTCTTATGTCAAAACTTGTAAGACCTCACGGTGGAGGCGATCTAAAGCCTTTACTACTCGAAGGTGATGCACTTAGTGTTGAACTAGCCCGTGCCGCTGATCTACCACAGATTAAAATGTCATCCCGTGAAACGGGCGATCTTATTATGATGGGTATCGGTGGTTTTACACCGCTAGATGGCTTTATGAATAAGGCGGATTGGCAAGGTGTTTGTGATGAGATGAAAATGGAAAATGGTCTGTTCTGGCCTATTCCTATCACACTATCAACAGATGCTGAGACGGCAGATACTTTATCAGAAGGCACAAACGTTGCGCTAGTAAGTGAAGAAAGTGGCGAAATCATGGGGACTATGGTTGTTGAGTCTACCTATACTATTGACCGAGAACATGAATGTCAGACCGTTTATAAAACCACTGCTGATGATCATCCAGGTGTCCAAATGGTAATGGCACAAGAGGCTGTTAATGTTGCAGGGAAAGTAAAGGTGCTTTCTATTGGTGATTTCAAAGAGGTTTACGGTGATCAATTTATGACACCTGCTGAAACACGCGCTTACTTTGAAGAAAAAGGTTGGTCAACAATTGCTTGTTTTCAAACCCGTAACCCCATGCATCGTTCACATGAATACCTTGCTAAAATTGCATTAGAAATTGGTGATGGTGTATTAATTCATTCACTGCTTGGTAAGCTTAAGCCAGGTGATATTCCTGCTGAAGTGCGTTCAAATGCAATTGCCACTTTAATCGATAATTATTTTGTGAAAGATACCGTGCTTCAAGCAGGTTATCCACTTGATATGCGTTATGCAGGCCCTCGTGAAGCATTGATTCATGCGCTATTCCGTCAAAACTACGGTTGTTCACATCAAATCGTTGGACGTGATCATGCAGGCGTAAGCGACTATTATGGTCCTTTTGATGCTCATGATATTTTTGATGAAATTCCTAAAGATGCGCTTGAAACCAAGCCTTTAAAAATCGACTGGACATTCTGGTGTGATAAATGTGATGGCATGGCGTCAATGAAAACCTGTGCGCATGAGGCTAAAGATAGAATGTTACTCTCTGGAACAAAACTACGTCATGCTTTATCAGAAGGTGAGGAAGTATCAGAAAAGTTCTCACGTCCTGAGGTGCTCAAAATTCTTCGTGCTTACTACGCAAGTCTTAAAGAAGAAGATAAAGTTGAAATCAAACTTAGTGGTCATTCTGCTAAGTAATACTCATTTGAAGTGAGGTGGTTTATAGCTTGAGTTCGATCATTTCGTGTACGTTACTAAGCTATTGAGGTTGTAAAAGTATTCTGGGACAAAAGAAAAATGAGGAAAAAATTTCCAGATTTTGTTTAAAAATGAAGATAATAGCGAGCTATTGGCTTTATTTTGGGGTGAAATATGGGGAATTTTAACCATTTTTATTTGTTTTATGAATGTGTTCACCGCCTCTGTTGTTCCGCTTTTTTAAGTGAGTGATTGAAAAAGCCTGCTGTTAAACCTAAATCCGTATTAGTTTCACGGATTTAGACTTAACTATTGCAGGCTTTTTTTGTCTTTTTAAGGAAGTGTTAAGTCATTAAGTCTTATTTGTATTTAATGATAGGTGTTGTGATGGGTATCATTGGTATTGCAAGAGGCAGCACTGATTGGTAAGCAGGGTATGAATTGCTACTATTCCAAGGCATATTCCAGCTATTTGTGTTGAAGCCATTATTGTTTTTCCAAGGCATCCATCTGCTATTATATTTCCATGGTATCCAATTATTTCCGTTATTATTCCACGGCATCCAATGACTATTGTTGCCGTTATTATTCCTTGGCATCCAAATATTATTGTTCCAAGGCATTTTCTTAGTATATGAATTGTTTTGCTTGGTAGTAGTGCTATTGAGTGTACTGTATGCGGAATTTTTATTTTTACCCTTTCCTGACCGACAAGAAAAACCTACAAATATCTATAAAATAGTATAAGAAAATCTATAAATCTAAACTTCATCGTTTGAGTAACACTTGATAGTTACTCTTTACCTGCATCACTATTCCACTTCAAGTAGAGATACTATTAATCTCATATTGAAGTTTTC
>WGBH01000539.1 GCA_015494435.1 Thiotrichaceae bacterium
TTTACTTTTACTATGCAGGTACTGTAACTTATGGTTAACACCTTAAACTTCAGCAATATAACAAGTAGCTAAACCCGACCATTTATACGCCGTTGCGCTTCGCTCCACTCTGCATAAATGGCCGGTTAGCAAGGCGTTATGTGTAGATAAACGAACTCAAGTCGCATGGCAGAAAAATACTTTTTGTTTTTCTGTAAAGCGTCCATTGCTATTTATTAAATAAATTTAAGGGACTTCCATACATGCCTGAAGACATTAACAAACTACTACTTAGAAGCATTAGAAATGAAAATATTAAAGAAATTAAAAATTCAATAAAAAATGGTGCAGATGTAAATTATTATGACGACGCACCAATTGCTGCAGCAGCTAAAACAAATAATATAGAAATTGTCGAGTTACTTATAAAAAATGGTGCAAATGTAAATCAAAAAAGCACCTATAATGCTCTTGCTCAATCCGCCCTTTTTAATAAAAACATACAAATGGTAAAAGTATTATTGTCATATGGCGCTGATGCTTGTGGGTATATGTTTAGCGGCACCATATTAAGCCACGCTTGCTATAATTCACAAACAGATAAAAATGGGGAAAATATATATCTACCAATAGATGATATTAGTTTTGAAATAGCTGAACTATTACTTATTTCTGGAGCATCAACAGAAAGAAAGCGCGGTGATGAATTATCTCCACCTATAGAAATGCCAATCATAGCAAATGATATAAGAACAGTTAAATTATTGCTAAACTACAATGTAAAACTAACGACATCACCAGTTTTAGCTGCTACTAATTACTGCGCAAGCGTAGGCCATTATGACATGCTTGAACTGTTGCTATCTAATGGATGGAAGCCAAATCCTAAAAAATCAAAACAAAAACTACCTGCATCACCTTTAAATTATGCTATAGCAGGGGGACATATTGAGATTGTTCAATTACTTGTTGAAAATAAAATTAAACTAGACTACGTTCCAAACTCTAGACCTGAATCTACATACTTGCAGCGCTACAATAGTTACCATCCTGTGACGCTAGCAATAAAATTAAGTGAACATAATATTTTAAAATATTTATTAAAAAATGGTGCTAGCCCCGATGGAGGCTTAAATCAACCAATGCAGGTTGAAGAAATACCACCGGTAGTTATGGCTGCTTATAAAAATGACATAGAAGCAGTAAAAATACTGCTGGGTTATGAATTTAATATCAATGCTTACAAAGAATTTTTTTATGGGGAGTTTGATTGCTCGGGCATGACTGCTTTGGATATAGCCATGAAAAACAACAATAAAGCACTTGTTGATGTAATTTTGAAAAATAATGGCAAGACAAGAAAAACACATAACAATTAGCTCAACCCGACCATTTATACGCCGTTTCGCTTCGCTGCACTTTGTATAAATGGCCGGTTAGCAAGAGCGTTATGCCCAAAAAAGTTGACATATCAAATATGGTATATATACTATATTTGATATGTGGATAATATACGAACATAAAACAGCAATAAAGCAACTAAATTCATTACCTACTGATATTCTTAAAAGGTATGAAAAATGGAAAGATATTGTTGCTATATCAGGCCCGTCAGGACTAAAGCAAATAAAAGGCTTTAACGATGAGCCATTAAAAGGAGAGTGGAAAGGGTATCGTTCATCTCGCCTAAATATCCAATATCGTGTTATCTATAAAATAGAGAATGAAGAACTGTATGTAAAAGTAGTCAAAGTTACTGCTCATGATTACAGGAGAAAGTAATATGAAAGACTATAAACAATCTAAGAAAAGAGTAGATGTATCAATAGGTGAATCTGTACGCATAATGCGTGAGTTACAGGAATTAAGCCAAAATGAACTTGCATCAATGACTGGTATTCCTCAGTCTACTCTATCTGCGATAGAACATGACAAAATTAACCTAGGAGTAGAAAGAGCTAAAGTACTGGCAAGGGCATTGAAATGTCACCCTGCTGTTCTTGTGTTTCCTGGGTGGGATGTAAATAAAGAAAAAGCGGCATAACAAGGCGTTCAAGTTGACCCGCAAAGTTTCGCGCCTTTTGTGGTGCTTCGCATTATTCCACAAAAGTCACAAAACTTTCCGGTCAACTTAACTAGGCGTTGGGCTTAAAAGGATAAAAGCAAAATAAAAATTAACGATAAGTCATCCTGAAATTGTTATAAAAAATAAAAGCATTTGTTGTTTCATCGCCCCAAACGAATTAGCCGCTGATGCGGGAAAATTAAAAATAAAACTGAATAGTTTTTAAGGAATAACAAAACAAGAAACAATATCCAAGCCGCGCAGCGGGTAGCTGTTATATTGAGCAAGCAATAAGGATTCAGGTTTGTGAGAAGAAGCCAGACATCTTATTTCCTGAGCAATAATCAGATTCAAAAATCAGCAATGTGCCTCCGGCATGTCCTGGTATTACAGCCTGAACTATCTGAAAAATATAAATTGAATTATCTGCTCAATGTTTACGAGCCAGTTAAGCTGGGTTAAAGTCAAAGCAGATTTAGGTGGTATGCAATCTAAATACGGTAAAAACTTGCAAAGCAGACTTTATCGAATGAATTGCTACATTGGGTAAATAGCGGGCAAGTTTTCATTTGTATTGCATGCCCAACAAATAGTTTAAGCCGACCCCCAAAGCTGCGCGCCTTTTGTGGGAAAGGCATCCACAAAAGTCACCCAGTTTCGGGGTCGGCTTAACTAAGGCGTTAGGATAAAAATATGGAC
>WGBH01000540.1 GCA_015494435.1 Thiotrichaceae bacterium
AAATTTAATGTAAATTAGGGAGGGGGTTC
Source organism: Thiotrichaceae bacterium (assembly GCA_015494435.1). Lineage (GTDB taxonomy): Bacteria > Pseudomonadota > Gammaproteobacteria > Thiotrichales > Thiotrichaceae > JAGLBW01. The sequence goes on from WGBH01000540.1 coordinate 30, forward strand.
GACAGCCTAGTAACAAACCCCATCGGGCTAAGTAATACTAATTTTTAATCTAAAGGAGACGCTTTGTCACGCTTTTTGGAAATTTAATACCTGAATATCTACAAATTTCATTTTGATGACGAAAAAGCTAAAACTTTCACTCCTTTAATCAGGAAATTATTTATCTGAAAAACGATATGTTTACAAAAAACACCACACTTCCTAATATTGAACAAGCATTATCAGGGCGAGAGACAGCCATGCAAGTAAACTCGCAACATTATGTTAATCAACATCAACTTCAACCACCTTGGCCTGAGAATATTGAAACCTGTATGGTGGGTATGGGCTGTTTTTGGGGAGCAGAAAAAAGCTACTGGTTACTCGATGGTGTCTATTCAACGGCTGTGGGCTATAGTGCAGGTTTTACTCCAAACCCAACTTATGAGGAGGTTTGTTCAGGTCAAACAGGGCATAATGAAGTAGTGCTGATTGCCTATGACCCGAAAACTATCAGTTTTGAAGGCTTGTTAAAAAATTTTTGGGAAAACCATAACCCAACACAAGGGATGCGACAAGGTAATGATAAAGGCACGCAGTACCGCTCAGGTATTTACTGCACCACGAAAGAACAATATCAACAAGCTCTAGGGAGTAAGGTACAGTTTCAACAAATCTTAAATCATGCTGGAGAAGGGTTATTACGACTGAAATTATGATGGCAAAACCTTTTTATTATGCTGAAAATTACCACCAGCAATATCTCGCTAAAAATCCAGCAGGGTACTGTGGTTTAGGAGGGATTGCGGGTTTTACTCGTTCCTAAATAAATTTGGGAACGAGCGGTATTTTAATTGGATTGTCCTAGTATGTTACCCCGTCGAGACTTACATTAAGCCTTGCTTAATGGTCTTTTTAAAGTTTCGCAACAATGGGATGCAAACGTTTAATCATTTCTTTAAAGACTTTAGGGCTAGCGGCGACAATATCACCTGTTTTTAGATGATCATTGCCACCTTTTAAATCACTCACCATTCCACCTGCTTCTTGCACCATTAGCACACCTGCTGCAATATCCCATTCATGCAGTGTAAATTCCCAAAAGCCATCGTATCGACCTGCTGCCACATAAGCGAGATCTAAAGCCGCTGAGCCTGGGCGACGCACGCCTGCTGTATCAGGAAGTAATGCTTTCATGCTGGCTAAATAAGGATCAATCAAGTGATCTTGATCGGGACGATACGGAACGCCTGTGGTTAATAAAGCACCGTGCATATCACGACGAGCCTTTACGCGAATGCGACGATTATTGAGGGTGGCACCTTGCCCCTTCGATGCGGTGAATAAATCATCTTTAATCGGATCATAAATAACCGATTGATACAGTTTCCCACGACGCTTAACTGCAATTGAAACAGAATAATGAGGAATTCCATATAAAAAATTGGTTGTACCATCAAGTGGATCAATAATCCATTCATATTCTGCCGAACCTTCGGTATAGCCACTTTCCTCACCAAGAAACCTATGGTCTGGATAGGCTTTTTTAAGGGTATTAATGATTATTTTCTCAGCGTTTCGGTCTACTTCGCTAACAAAATCATTAATATCTTTAGTTTCAATATGTAATGAGTCGATTCTATCTGCCGAACGGGCGATAATATCACCTGCTTGACGCGCTGCCATAATGGCGATATTGAGCATTGGATGCATGATTGTCTTTTCTATATTTTTAAGGGTTCGCGGAGAATAGCAGATAAATGAGTTTAAGTAATATCAGAATTGTATTGATACAGACATCCCACCCCGGAAATATTGGTTCGGCAGCACGAGCAATGAAAACGATGGGATTATCTGATCTTTGTTTAGTCAATCCAAAACATTTCCCTGATCCACAAGCGAGTATTATGTCATCTAATGCGGATGATATTTTACAAACAGCGACACTAGTCAACGACCTACAGCAAGCAGTGGCTGATTGCCATAGCGTGATTGGAACCAGTGCACGCCATCAGCGTAGTTTGTCTTGGAATACTTTCAATCCACGCCATTGCGGTGAATTTGTTGCTGAAAATTTAGCAAAAAATAAAAAAATTGCACTTGTTTTTGGGCGTGAGCGCACAGGTTTGACCAATGAAGAATTGTCTCTTTGCCATCATCTGGTACATATTCCCACCAATCCTGATTATAGTTCTCTGAATTTGGCATCAGCCGTACAAATTTTAAGCTATGAATGCCGTATGGGAAGTACTGATATTCAATCCTCTTCACACGCACTGGATGAGGAGCTTATTAATACCAAAGAAATGGAGGGTTTTTATCAACATCTTGAGAATGCATTGATAGATGTGAAATTTTTAGACCCTGATAATCCACGTTATCTTATGCCACGTTTGCGTCGATTATACGGGCGCATAGATATAACCCGTAGTGAATTAAAGCTATTGCGCGGTATGCTTTCTGCGTTTCAGGGGCGTAAATTTACACGACGCAAAAAATAGTCGATAATCAAACTTATGATGCTATCGCTACAAAAATATTTTATCTTTTGTAAACACAAAATACTCAAAGTTATCCCTGTGCCTGCTTTATATATAAATAGCAACGTATTTGTGGTTGGCTGTACTTTTCTCTTTTGTAGTTCTTTTTTTCTATTACCTTCTCAGGTAATTGCAGCTGGTGAGTCTAATACAGACCTTTCATTCTCTAAATGGCAACAAGAATTCAAACAATTAGCGCTTAAATCAGGGATTGAGGAGGAAGTATTTGAACAGGCTTTTAATCAACTCAAACCCAATCCAACGGTATTGAAGCTAGATCGTCGTCAACCTGAATTTAGTTGGTCTGTTTGGCGTTATATCGATAATGCGGTTAGCAATAAACGCATAGAAACTGGTAAAAAAATACTTCAAAAACATCATTATTTATTTGCTGAGATAAGCAAAGAATATAAAGTTCCAGCGGAAATTATTATCGCTATCTGGGGAATGGAAAGTGATTTTGGTGGTAATTATGGCAATATGAATATTATTCGATCATTAGCAACTTTGGCTTATGCAGGTAAACGTAAACAGTTTGCACAAATAGAGTTACTCACCGCGTTACAAATACTACAAAAAGAAAAACTCCAAGTAAATGATATGATTGGCTCGTGGGCAGGCGCAATGGGACATCCGCAATTTATGCCTTCCTCTTTTCAAAAATATGCGGTCGATTTTAATTTTGATGGACAGCGTGATTTATGGCATAGCCTTGATGATTCCTTTGCTTCTATTGCTAATTACCTGCATATCGCAGGCTGGAAAGAAAAAGAAACATGGGGGATGGAAGTTGCGTTTCCTGCCGATTTTAATTGGCAAAAACAAGCAGCATTTAATTTGAACAACGAGCGCTTAACCATTGCTGAATGGATGTTATGGGGAATTAAACCAATCTCTGGCAACGACTTTAAAAACCAAGATCAATTAGCTAAATTATTTTTCCCCGCTGGGCATTTA
>WGBH01000541.1 GCA_015494435.1 Thiotrichaceae bacterium
AATCTGGGATGACCGCCCCTTCTGGACTCTAGTTGCAACTTGGAATAGTTATCAACAGAGAGCGTATAAAACCAAGAGTTTATAGACTTTATATGATTTTTTGGAGCGGTATACTTTTTAGTGCCTATTAACGATTGCGTACAAAACGACGAATCTCAGCCACATGACGACGACTGACTTCTAGTTCGTCTTCAATCTGATCAATGGTGACACGAACACGCCCAATCGGTGTTTTTGCTAGACCCGTAATACGGCTTTTAGCCACCAAGGCATTGCGATGGATACGAATAAATCGTTGTGAAAGATCAGACTCCAGTGATTTTAATGATTCTTCAATAATCACCTCGCCTTTTTTATGGCGAACCGTTACATATTTTTGATCTGCTTGAAAATAATAAACGTCTTCGATTGGAATTAATTCTAAATTCCCTCGCATACGCGCACAAATATGCTTACGTGCAGGCCCTGTGTCTTCATTGTCGTCCAGAATTTCTGTCCGTTGTACTCTATTTAATGATTTTGCTTGTTCAAGACTTTTTAATAATTGTTCTCGTCTTATTGGTTTCATAAGATATCCCGATGCTTTAGTTGAAAATGCTTCTAGTGCATACTCTCCATACGCTGTGGTGAATATGACGGCTGGTGGATTTGGCATACTGGAGAGGTGTTTTGCTACCTCTAGGCCATCCATGACGGGCATGGATATATCCAGTAATATCAAATCAGGTTGATGACGTTCGACCATCATCAGTGCTTCAGCGCCGTTTTCTGCTTCCGCACATATTTTATAATCTGAGTTTTCGTCTAATAAGCTATGTATCCGATTTCTCGCTAATTCTTCATCATCAACGACAAGTACGTTCATTGGCATTTTTATTTACTCCTTTGGAATCGTAAAGGCAACGCGGTATTGATGCGCAGATTTTGTTATTTTTAGATTTGCGCGCGCGCCATAGGCTAATTTCAATCTATTTTTTAAATTTTCTTGAGCAATATGATTCCCCTTTTGATGAGAGTTTGTACCATCAGGAGGGATAGGGTTTGTTACCACCACCTCCAGATACTTACCTGCATCATATAAGCTAATACCTAATGTGCCGCCCTCTTTACGTGGTTGTACACCATGGTAAATGGCATTTTCAACCAAGGGTTGCAATAATAATGGCGGTATTAACATATCAAAAGGCAATGTATTTCGATCCATATCCCAAACTATATTTAAACGACGCTTCCCTAAACGCAGTCCTTCCATGCGCAGGTAACGTAAGGTCACATCTAATTCTTCTTTTAAGGTAATGCGTGGTCTAGTGTCTAAAGTGGTTCGGAAAATATCCGCTAAATCCAATAAAGCTTCTTCAGCATTTTTTGGGTCTTGATAAATCAATTGCGCAATGGTATTAAGGCTATTGAATAAAAAATGAGGTCGCATACGAGATTGTAAAGCATCATACTTTGCTCCAGAATCTGCTTTGACACGCTCTGAATGCCTATCTTGAATATACAAATAACGTAAAATTAATAGCGTTACCACTACAGCAATAAAGACATTACGAGCAATAAAAGGCGTATCCCAATAATGTATGACCGCAATTTTTTGATAGCTATCCGCCATAATCGTTAAAATAGAGGCAAAAACCGTAAAAAATGCAACAATGGTTGTCACAATCAAGGTCAAATTAAGTACACTTTGCTTTTTTAAAGGCGTTGAAATCATGCACATAAAAAGTGATGCAGATAACACTGTCCATTGTACAAATAATGAGGTAAACCCTAATTTAATAAAAGCGGCACTATACGTTTCAGAAGAGCTTGCAAGCGCTAAAATAATTGCCAATACTTCCGCTACCGCCATACCGCTAAGCAGGGTGCGAAAAGAGCATAAATTAGGCAGATAACCCAATTTTTTAGTAGTGCCTAGTGACATAAGTTTATTTATCATCGATAATCCGTGAAATTTACTGAGCAGATTACTAAAGAGCCTCGGCATGAGGTCTTCTAAAATGCTACAAATCCTTCACATCATTATTGTTATTATTAGGTAAAATAGATACAGCACCAATCTGGCAAAGCCCACCGTTTATACGGTTTATAACCTTATTGGTCTTATCTATCTCTTTTATTACGACGTTTATCTATATTGCTAAATATAGCACAATCATCTTGCTGGAAACTGAATACCCCGATGTCAAATACAAACAATGAAAACATGAAAGATCAATCAGATACAAAGCTTTGGGGAGGTCGTTTCTCTGAAAGTACGGATGCTTTTGTCGAGGCCTTTACTGCCTCAATTCAATTTGATCAACGCCTTTATAAACATGACATTAAAGGCTCTCAAGCACATGCGCAGATGCTTCAAAAAGTAGGTCTTTTAACGACTGAAGAAATGCAATCTATCCATCAAGGTCTTGATGAAATAATGGCTGAAATTGAGCAAGAAAAAATGGATTGGTCGATTGCCTTGGAAGATATTCATATGAATATCGAAGCTAAGTTAACCGAACGCATTGGACTTGCAGGAAAGAAACTGCATACAGGACGCTCTCGCAATGATCAAATTGCAACGGATATTCGTCTTTGGCTACGCGAGCAAATTGATCTTATTAGTGATGAGATCAAACGATTACAAACCGCCCTCGTTGATCTCGCAGAACGTGAAGTAGATACTATTTTACCTGGTTTCACCCATCTACAAGTTGCACAGCCGATTACTTTTGGGCATCACATGTTAGCATGGTATGAGATGCTGGTACGTGATTATGAACGCTTACAAGATTGTCGCAAGCGCGTTAATATTATGCCCCTAGGTGCAGCAGCGTTAGCTGGAACAACCTATCCTATTGACAGAGATTACACTGCCAAATTACTTGGCTTTGAACATCCTGCTAATAATTCGCTCGATGCAGTGAGTGACCGTGATTTTGCGATTGAATTTACTGCTGTTGCAACGCTGATTATGACTCATTTATCCCGTTTTTCTGAAGAATTGATATTATGGACTTCAGCACAATTTAATTTTATCAATTTACCTGATCGTTTTTGTACAGGCTCCTCCATTATGCCGCAAAAGAAAAACCCCGACGTGCCTGAATTAGTTCGTGGTAAAACGGGGCGAGTCAATGGTCATCTTATTTCATTATTAACTTTAATGAAGTCGCAACCTCTGGCGTACAATAAAGACAATCAAGAAGATAAGGAACCTTTGTTTGATACTGTTGACACCTTATTAGGTTGCTTGCGAGCTTATGCAGATATGATGCCTTATGTGGAAGTGAAAGCTGACAATATGCGTAAAGCGGCGATGCAAGGATTCTCTACTGCAACTGATTTAGCAGATTATTTAGTGGGTAAAAACATGCCCTTTAGGGATGCCCACGAGGTCGTTGGTAAAGCCGTTGCCTATGGTATTGAAACCTCAAAAGACCTCAGTGAAATGAGCTTGCAGGAATTACAACAATTTTCAAAAGTAATCACAGAAGATGTTTTTAAAGTATTAACATTAGAAGGATCAGTCGCTGCAAGAAATCATTTAGGGGGTACAGCACCTAGACAGGTCAGAAAACGAATTGTAGCAGCTCGTAATAGTCAAAACTAAAAATGAAAAAAAGAAGTCTTAGGTTACTTAAAATGTATTACTCGATGCTCCAGTTTTTAACTCTAGATTTCTATTGATATGTTAATTTGTTAAAATTCAATGATTTATATTATTTTTTTAAAATAATCAGAGCGTACAATGCGTCTAACATCATATTTTTCTATAAAAGTATTAAAACGGAAAAATGATAAGATATTATTTTTAAAGAAAATTAAATTTTAAGTAACTCTAATTATATTTATGCGAATAAGTCAATAGCTAAAAACTGGAGCATGGAGGCTGTGAGGAGT
>WGBH01000542.1 GCA_015494435.1 Thiotrichaceae bacterium
ATCAGGTGTTATTACGGGTGCTTCACGGACAAATGCTGGTTATGAAAATGGGTATATTTACGAAAATGGGAAAATGGTCTCGATTGGAACTTTAGGAGGGAGAAGCAGCGTTGCTTACCGAATGAATAATGCTCATATTGTTACAGGATATTCGCAAACCACCTCCGGGGATTATCATGCTTTTCTCTATCACGATGGAAGCATGATTGAGTTAGGGACTCTTGACGGTACAAGCAGTAACGCTACAGACTCTAACGATTTCAAACAGGTATCTGGGAGCTATAGAAATTCAGAGAACTTATACCATGCATACATTTGGGAACATGGTGTTATGCAAGATATTGGAACACTTGGTGGCAGTCAAAGTTTTGCTGAAGGAATAAATAATTCAAAACAAGTTGTTGGACACAGCTTAACTAGTGGAGGAATATATCACGCTTACGTCTGGCAAAACGGTATAATGACAGATCTTAATTCGTTAATTAACAATTCGGGTTGGGAGCTAGCTAGAGCAACTTACATAAATGATCAAGGACAAATTGTTGGGATTGGTTCTATTAATGGTGAAGAACATGGTTATTTGCTAACCCCCACTGACATTGACAACTCAAATGACTCACCTGATAAAAATCCATTGACTATGTCATTGAGTCCAATTTACGAGTTATTGTTAACTAAAAGTATAAATTCAAATTTCCTTCCAGCGTGTTCCATAACTTTTGATACTATTTCTTGTAATCCTGACAATGGTCACTATTACAAAAGAATAGATATTCCCATGAGATGGCAAGAGGCAAAAGCCTATTGTGAAAATATCGGCGGTTACTTGGCAACAACAACCACTTCATCCGAGAATATCTTTGTTTATAAACAGTTAGTTGCAACTTCTTCCCGTAACTGCTGGTTAGGAGCAACCGATACTGAGCTGGAGGGGACTTGGGCCTGGATAACTGGAGAGGTGTGGGATTTTACTGACTGGAGAGCTAATGAACCAAATAACGATTCCGGACAAGACAATCTGAATATGTATACAGTTGGAGGTTGGGATGATGCTGGTATGCCAGGTTGGCCCGATGAAACACTAAATTTTGTTTGCGAGTGGAATGATAGTGTAAATATAAAAACTTCAACAGGATACAAACTTCCTTTTTTAAATATTTCTGTTGATGGCAATACTAACGATTGGTCAAATATCGAACCAGTATTTGTGGATGGCAAAGACGACAAAGATCCAGGTGCAAATTTTCAGGGTACAGATATCAAATCATTTTATCTCGCTAGAGACGATCAATATTTGTACATGATGATTGAGCTATATGATGGCACTCCAAGAACTGAGTCAACCACTGTATATCAATTTCAAGCTAACCAATCGGAAATAGAATCAGATACACCAGGTGACTATTTTGTAGGTGCTTATACTTCTCCAAACTTAAATGATAGCTTTGTATTAGTAAACAAAAGGACAGCAACAGACCATATTCATATAGCTCAATATCCTTCAGAATATATGGCCATAGGTGGCAACTGCATTGAATGGAAAGCACCTTTGTCTGTTCTGGGTGATTTGAATAATAAATACATTCGTGTCTATACTCATGTATTGGATCAAAATGCACAGGGCGACCTATCTTTCCCAGTAAGCGATGATCAAATTTTAAATCTGTATATTACAGATGCTCCTGTCATTGATGATAACCAAGATTGTAATGGTGATATTGATGGAACTGCATACTTAGACAACTGCCAAACATGTGTTGGTGGCAACACTGGACAAACTGCATGCACACAAGATTGTAATGGTGATTGGGGTGGCTCTGCTGTTGTTGATGAATGCGGTATTTGTGGTGGTGATGGAAGCACTTGTGCCAACACCCTCACACAGGGTAACTGGAGTGGTGTGTCGGACCAGAATCTCACATACAGTTTTATAGTAAATGGCGAAACAGCCGAAAATTTTATTTATAGAATAAGGCTATTTTGTTCTGGTGGTGGATCAGTTTTTGTGTTAGCTAACGTCGGAGATGTACCAATTGTTAATAATTCCATCTCATTATCTCTGAGCAATTCATCTTGCACTCCAGGTGAGCCCTGGAATAGTAAGCCTTTAAGATTTACTGGATCTTTTACGAATACAAATAATTTTCAAGGAACGTATGATTATGATGGAGTGCAACTTGGCACTTGGCAAGCTGCACCAAGCAATTAACAATTTATTGAACCGTGCACAGTTGAGTGCATAGCCGTCAAGCTAAGAGATATCTGATTTAAATTGCGACCAAATTCCCATCTTCCAAGATGGTTAATGACCTGAAAAGAACTTCTGGAGAATAATTCTCACGACCCTTCTTCTTTTCAAGCAAATGTTTTTTACTGCTGAGAATTAGAAACTCCGCAAGATATGACTCTACCGCGAGCGTGCCATCAACAAAGATCTTTTTCAGAGTGCCGACATCATGCATAAGGGTTTTGAATGCTTTAAAATAGCTGATATTTTTCTCGTGATGTCGTCTGAGCAACATGCCGGTAAACCATGCTACTCGCCAGCATAGAACAATGAGTAGTAACTTAGACCAGATGTAACATTCCAGACGATCCTTTTTGACCTTTTTAACTTTATCTATTTTGCAGAGCGATTTCCATACCTTAAAGGTCAGTTCTATTTGCCACCGTAGAGAATATATCTGCCAGGCACTCTCTACGCTGATTAATTCTTCGGGGGCAGAGGTTATGAACAAGTTCAAACCAGCACGGGCTTTGTACTCTTTACTTACCTGACGGCCTTTATTTTTTGCCGCTTTGTTCGCTTTTCGCATTCGTTCATTATACACGGCTTCGGGAAGCAGATATATGAAAAGACGAACCTGAAGTTCCTGGTTTTTTCCGATAAATACAGTCTCCTCGGTTTGCCGGATATTATGTTGTCGCATGGCTTGGACAATTGCGGAAAAATCCAACGGAATTATTTTTCCGTCTTGTTCCTGGTACACTTTAGCCTGCGTATTCAACCGACAAAGGAAGTGCCCGATTCTTTCAACAATACCCTGAAGTGATTCAAGATGCATGTATGCTAAATCACGAACAATTAAGTCACCATCATTGACAACGTCCAAGGTTAAAACGGAATTTTTAGCATCCTGCTCGTTGAAAGCATTAAGGCTCAGGTCAACAATTTTTCCATCCAGGAGATCATATTCAAATTGTATCCTGACGTTGGCCTTAGAACCACTACCGCCACTACCTGGATAATGTTCGGCAAGAGACTCATCAACTTGAAAGCAAACAGAATCTTTAATTAAGATTCTTTTAAATTCTACACAATTACGAAACGATACTTTTTCTGCCAGTTGCTGTTGGAGTAAGTTTTCCAAGGCTGCGGTGAGAAATTGTACAGCATAGACATTAAATCTATCATCCAACCCCTGCTTGGAAATATCAACACCGTGTTTTTTATTCAGAGCGATAGTGAGATCATTTAAGCTTTCATCATGTAAGCTGTTTGAATTAAAGATGATCAAACTCAAAAAGGTACTGCCGTTCAGTTTACTGTCCCGTTGGACAAACTTTTTATCTCGAGCCAGTTTTTCGATTTCCTCCGGATCAAAATGGTTTTCGAACTGGCCTTGCAATGACGCTTCAAGCTGCTGAATATTCTCGTTATTTAATCTCGTAATGGTGAATAATCACGTGTAATCCCCTGTGATTTGTAGTATATTATTTTTACAATTTAACCTACCAAACCAATAGCACTGGCGAGAGCAAGAATTGGGAATCATTCTCGCCAGTGCCCAAAGGGGGCCATTATGAGGCTGGGGGCTGAGAGTCAGTCAGTCAAGGTTTCGTTGCGCCATTTTCTTTTTTGTTTTCAACTCGTTACCCCCTTAGCTTGACGGCTATGGCCCTGACCGATGAAAACGGGATCTTTGTTATTCCGTCATACACGACCATAATGAATCCCATTGCCAGGGAACAACCCACAGGCTTCATTATTTTTAAGCCCGGATATGCATGCTGGGGAGCAGGACAAGTCGACATGATTTTGCCTTTTGCCAGATGTCGTACCAAAGAGCCTTATTATTTTCCTAGGAGTCTGTCGGACTCAGTAGTTGTTAAAAATCAAAAGTTATGAGCATAGGTTCATAATAGGCTCGATCGATAACTA
>WGBH01000543.1 GCA_015494435.1 Thiotrichaceae bacterium
CTATTAGTTTATATTCTGAATAGGGCAATCGCATTAAAATATTGAAAAATGTAAGTAAGTTAGAAACAATTACTGTACATTTAACATCAAATCGAACTTTTGTAATCTTTTAAACGAGTCTTAGAAAATATCTTTATTTTCTCTGTACACGATAAAAATTTTAAACGACTCTAAGTTATTGATTACTCCTATCATTAGAAGCCTTAATTGATTGAAAGATCAATAACTTAGTTGGAGTTTAAAAAATATCGTGTACAGAGATCAACGATATATGGATTATTGTCATTTTAATCCCGTAAAACATCGTTTAGTAAATAATGTCAAAGAATGGCCTTATTCAATATTTGATTCTTTGGTCAAAAAAGGCATTTATCCCAAAGAGTGGGGAGCGAATATTGTTTTAAATGCAGGAGAAAGAGATTGAAGTCTTATATTGTCGGCTGGCAATGCGCGGATAGATTACACTTGAATTTTAGTTTTATGCAATGCGCATCTTAGCCGACCTACTGGGCTAAAGAAGAAAAATCATTTGATGGGCTTTTAGAGAATTATATTGAAGTTAAACAAAAAGAATTATATGACGAGTGAGATGCGCCTGATAAAGGGCATAAAATTGTCATAAATCATTATGATGTCAATAGGTTGTGGCAATTAACAGTTTCTTTGATAACTTTTTAAATCGATAAAATCGCTTTACGATAAAATTGCAATTCTTCAATGGATTCTAATATATCATCCAAAGCACGATGAGCTCCTTTTTTCTCAAATTGATTAAGTATTTCAGGTTTCCAGCGTGTAGCTAATTCTTTTAATGTACTAACATCCAGATTGCGATAATGAAAATAAGCTTCTAAATCAGGCATAAGGCGCGCCATAAAACGTCGGTCTTGACAGATGCTATTGCCACACATAGGGGATGCACCTGTCGGTACATACTGTTGTAAAAACTCAATTGTTTCCATTTCGGCCTGTTGCACACTGTAAAGGCTTTGTTTAATTCGTGTGATTAGACCAGAACTTCCATGATGTTGTTGATTCCAGTCATCCATTGCATTGAGTATGCTATCTGGTTGATGAATAGCAATGACAGGGCCTTCGGCTAATTTGTTTAAATTTTTATCAGTAACAACCGTGGCAATTTCAATAATGACATCATTGAAGGTATCTAGTCCTGTCATTTCAAGGTCAATCCAGATAAGGTTATCAGCATTTATATTGCTATTGTTCATTATTATTTTCCATCGTTATCGTCTTATGCATGGTTTATACTGTGGCGTTTCTAAAATTAAGCAGTTTAACAAAATCATATGCACACATACACTTGGATTTTTATTATACCTTTTGCCATCACTCTTGGCTTGCAATTATGGCTATCATTACGTCAAGCAGCACATGTAAAACGATTTCGTAGCGCAGTCCCCACTGAGTTTGCGGATAAGGTTAATTTAAATGAGCATCAAAAAGCCGCAGATTACACCGTTGCAAAAGGGCGTTTTGGTCGTTTTGAATTATTATTAGGGGCGGTTTTATTATTATTATGGACATTAGGAGGTGGGCTTAATCTATTAGATCAATGGGTTCGTTCTTTTGCTTTGGGTGATATTACAACAGGTGTAGTAGTTATTCTTAGCTTTACCTTCATTTCCAGTTTGGTTGATATTCCAACTTCTTTGTACAGTCATTTCGTGATTGAAGAAAAATTTGGTTTTAATAAATTGACCCTAAAAACCTTTTTTATCGATTTATTTAAAAATACTGTTTTATCGCTAGTGATCGGAGTGCCACTCATTATGTTGGTGCTATGGTTGATGGAATCCGCAGGGGAATTCTGGTGGTTTTATGCTTGGCTTGCAATTACGTTATTTTCTTTGCTGATGATGTGGGCGTATCCTAAATTCATAGCGCCTATTTTTAATAAGTTTCAACCGTTGGAAGAAGGTGAAGTTTTATCGCGTATTACGAAATTATTAGAACGCACAGGTTTTAATTCACAAGGTGTTTTTGTGATGGATGGTTCGCGTCGTTCTAGTCACGGTAATGCTTATTTCACAGGCTTTGGAAAAAATAAACGTATTGTCTTTTTTGATACTTTATTAAAACATTTGTCGCCAACGGAAGTTGAAGCAGTATTAGCACATGAGTTGGGGCATTTTAAACATAAGCATGTACTTAAAGGAATGATTGTTTCCATGTTGATGACCTTGGCTGGTTTTTCTGTTTTAGCTTTTTTAATCAAACAAAAGGCTTTTTTTAATACCTTCGGTGTAGAGCACTCTTCAACCTATATGGCATTGTTACTCTTTATGTTAATTGCCCCAATCTATACCTTTTTTATTGGACCGGTGATGGCATGGTGGTCACGTAAACATGAGTTTGAAGCGGATGATTTTGCCGCTAAAGAAGCAAGTGCAAAGGAACTGATTAGTGCTTTGGTGGGTCTGTATAAGAAGAATGCAGGAACATTAACGCCAGACCCATTGTATTCTGCCTTTTATGACTCACATCCTCCCGCTTCGATACGTATTGCGCATTTAAAGCAAGCGGCAGGTTTGGAGTAGCTAGGCTATGGCGCTAAGAAATATTACTAATATTTAACCACCAATGTAAATATTATTTTATCTTGGTGCTGATTGGGTTGCCCTAAAAACAATGAAAGACAGGAAAATCACCGTGAAAAATATTAATAAAATAATCATAATTGTAGCTAGTTTGCTGATTGCAAATACTGTGTTAGCCGAAGGTAATTCAACTGAGGGAAAGAAAATATATTTAAAATCTGAATGTTTACGCTGTCATCAAAGTGATAAATTATTCACTCGCAAAGACCGTAAAGTAAAAACATTGTCTCAGTTAAATTCGCAAGTACGCAAATGTGATACTCAATTGAATAGCCATTTGTTTGATGACGAAATTGAAGATGTGGTGGCTTATTTGAATCAAGCCTATTATAAATTCCCCCCTAAAAACAAGAAGAATGAAAATACAACTCAGGAGCATCAAGCTGATCAACGAGAATAAGATAATATGAGCAACAAAGTTGTTGCTAAACGCAATGTTGAACAATATACGGGGCGGGTTATTACCCGTTTTGGTGCAGAATTATTAGTAGCTAATGGTAATCAAAACCCATTGCGATGCACCACTAAAAGAAAATTAGATCATGTTGCTTGTGGTGATAAGGTCGTTTGGCAGAAAAATAAGCACGGTAACGCTTTTGTTACTAAAATATTACCTCGCAAAAATGCACTGACACGACGTACTTATCGTGGTAGACCAAAAACCATTGCTGCTAATATCGACCAACTGATTATTACTAGTGCATGGTTGCCACGACCTATTTGGGATTTAGTGGATCGTTATTTAATAGCTGCAGAGCAACTTCAAGCAGATGCTATTATTATTATTAATAAAAGTGATTTAGAGCTAAAACAAGCAACGAAGGTAGATAAAAAAGTACTACAGGATTATCGAGATATTGGTTATACCGTGATTTCTATTAATGCTATGAATGGGGACGGTATTGATGAGCTGCGTGAACTAATGCAAAAAAAGACCAATATTTTTGTAGGACGCTCAGGCGTTGGGAAGTCATCCATTGCACAGCACTTTCTGCCTGATATAGAAATATTGGTGAAAGAGATATCCCAATCAGGCGAGGGACAACACACAACCACCACGGCAACATTGTACGATTTAGGTAATGAAGCATATCTTATTGACTCACCTGGAGTTCGTGACTATGTTTTAGATGAATTGACACAAAGAAAGCTCAGTGATGGTTATCGTGAATTTGCATCTTATGTGCAAAATTGTCGTTTTAATAACTGTACGCATAATCATGAGCCACACTGTATGGTTCGAACTGCGGTTGAGCAAGGGGAAATTTCTCCACAGCGTTATCAACGTTATCTTAATGCCTTAAAAAGTATGGATATATAAGGAACTTCCAGTGGGCTTTATTTTTTTAGAGTATGGGCAATACTATTAGCGATGAGGGGGGAGGCTTTTATTCGCGTTACGATCTTCATTTCTTGAAAGGTTGCGCAATTTAATTTGTTGTCCTGCAATCCATGTTTTATACAGGTGTTTATAAATTTCCTTAGGCATACCTTCAGGTAAATTAACGGTACTATAATTAGCGTTAATTTTTAGATCTTGAATATATTGACTTTCTAAGCCTGCTTCATTAATTAGTGCGCCCACAATGTGTTTTGCCTGTACGCCATGTTCACGACCGACTTCTAGACGATAGGGTGTCATTGGGACTTTATCATTATCAGCTGATTTCTTTTTAGGTTTACGTTGACGACTTTCCTGATTTTGACGATTATTTTGATTATCAAAATTACGTTCATTTTTATTACGATGATTACGTCTTTTATCCTTACCTTGTCGATCTCTTTTACTTTCATTTTGACTAAAGGCAAAATCTGGAATAGCCCCTTTTTTTTCTACTAAGGGGCGTTCACGTTGTGCTATGTAGCTTAATGCGGCTGCAATTTGCGTTGGAGTCAGCTCGCTTTCTTCGCTTAATTCAGCAATCAGTGTTTCAAAAAAATCCAATTTATTATTAGTGGCGGTTTCGATAATATTGGTTTTAAAACGTGCGATACGGTTGTCGGTAATATCTTGTGGTGAGGGGAGTTTTAAAGGCTCTATTTTTTGACCCGTTGAGCGTTCAATTGACTTTAACATGCGATCTCCACGCGGTGGAATAAAGAGTATTGCTGTACCCTTGCGCCCAGCACGTCCTGTACGCCCGATACGATGCACATAAGATTCTGTATCGTGTGGCATATCATAATTAATAACATGTGTAATGCGTTGTACATCGAGTCCGCGAGCAACAACATCAGTAGCAACAATAATATCTAAAGCGCCTTTTTTGAGGCGATTGATAGTTTTTTCACGTAAATCTTGTTTAATATCACCATTTAAAGCGGTAGTAGCGTAACCACGCGCTTCTAGTTTTTCTGCTAACTCAATGGTCATTGATTTGGTGCGTACAAAAACAATCACAGCCCCAAATTCGTCTGACTCTAAAATACGGGTTAATACATCCAACTTGAGGAATGTTTTACCTTTCCAGTAGTATTGCTTAATCGTTGAAACAGTTGATGTTTTGCTTTTTATTTTGATTTCAACGGGGTCATTTAAATAACGTGAAGTAATACGCTTAATAGGAGATGGCATGGTAGCTGAAAATAGAACTACCTGACGTTCGCTAGGTGTGTCTTTGAGAATAGTTTCAACATCATCGATAAAGCCCATGCGCAACATTTCATCCGCTTCATCTAGTACCACTGTTTTTAAATCTCCCAGTTTTAAAGTACCACGGCGTAAATGATCCATTACTCGCCCAGGCGTGCCAACAACAACATGCACATCACGACGCAGTTGTCGTAATTGAATACTAATATTTTGACCGCCATAAATGGGGAGTACATGAAAGCCTTTTAAATAGCGCGCATAGGTTTGCCATGCTTCTGCAACCTGAATCGCAAGTTCACGTGTTGGCGTAAGCACTAAAACTTGCGGATGTTTTTTTAACAAGTCTAGCTTGGATAGTAATGGTAATGCAAAGGCAGCTGTTTTTCCTGTTCCTGTTTGTGCTTGTCCTAAGAGATCATGCCCTGCTAACAGAGGAGGAATACTTTCTGCTTGAATGGGGGAGGGTATTTCATACCCTGATTCTTCTACAGATTGAAGGATTGGTTTAATGAGGTTGAGGTCAGCAAAACTGATGCTTGTTTGTTCGGACATTGAGGTCACACGCGTAAAAGAGGGGCGCACATTATACGCTATTTTTATTCCATAAGGTGTTTTATATTTTAAACAACGAAAAGAGAATAATAAAATCATACGGTTTCCCTTTCTAATAAATAATAAATTCTGTATATTTACAGTAAATTCAAACAATTAAAAGAAGGGAGTTTTTTGTGAAGATATTGATAGATAAAGTCGATAATTTTTTATTATTAAGTGGTATAAAGCTATTTTTAACAGGATTGTTGCTTATAAGTTTAGTGGCTTGTGAAAAAGAAGAACCAGAAACTATTAATTCTGAGTTGGACTTGCACGCATCTACTC
>WGBH01000544.1 GCA_015494435.1 Thiotrichaceae bacterium
AAAGGTTGTATAACGATACACAGTAAGGAACTTCCAAGTAATAAGGAAGTTCCAAACAATGAATTTACCAATCTTACTTGCCCTTTTGCCCCTGCTTGAATCATATCAATCGTTGCGTAGAGCGACTATGCGCCTCTTGATATACTCCAATCAGGAGCAAAAAATCTGCGCAATATGGGTAAATTCATTACTTGAAACTTCCTAAGCTGAAAGTCATATTGTAGGGCAATAGCCATAATTTATGCATCAGGAAAGTTTATAGGACGACCTTGTTGTCCAATACTCTGAATTGCTAAAATTAAAGAAGTCCTAAATCCAGTCGATCTATAAACCAGTAAAATGCAATCAATGCAATAACAAGGGAGGCTGGGTTAATCACTAAGGCTTTATACCAGTCTCTTCTTCCAAACCATAATCCAATGAATAAAAATGCCATTAATAATATGCTTAGTTGTCCAAATTCTACACCGACATTAAAACTAATCAATGCGGTAACAAAGGCATTATCTGGCATTCCAAAGTCAGCCAACATACTGGCAAAACCCAAGCCGTGTAGTAAACCAAAGGCAAACACTAAGATTAGGCGACTTTTTTGTAAACTGTTGCTAAATACATTTTCTACCCCGACATAAACGATGGAGAGTGCAATTAAAGGTTGTACGATTCTTTCTGGCAAATCAAAAAGACCATTCATTGCTAAACCTAATGTAATCGTATGGGCAATGGTAAACATGGTAATTTGCCATAACAAAGGGCGTAAGGCACTGGAGAAAAGAAACAGACCAAGGATAAATAATATATGGTCTGTCCCTTTGGGTAATATATGTTTATAGCCTAGTTCAATATAATTTGCGATGATTTCATAAAGTGGTTTATGTCGAACGATTTCTGTCAGCGATAGAGGAGAGCTAAGCTTATCGGTACGCAACCATTGCCATTCAGACCAGTGGAATTTTTTCTTTAGTGTATCAACCTGCCGTAATCTAACGGCATGATCACCAAAAGATAAAGGGTAATACCATTGTAAAGATTTAGCCGATAAATCAACCTTACCAACAAGCTTTATGACACTAATTCGTGGTACTTTGACATAACCACGCAAAGGAATTTCAACTTGTTTTATATGCAGAGAAATTTTTTGATTCGTATTGTCAACTAATTTCACTTTGTTTAAAAAAGTCGTTTCAAATGCCTTGAATTTTACCCCTAATTGCTCGCTATCCATGCGCCTTAATGCATCATACTCATCTGCATTCGGGGCCTCTTTTGTATTTTTATAGCGACCATTAATACCCGTTAGTAACGCTTCAATACTGGCTCGAATTTCAATATCAACATGACCTTGTTTAGTGACGGTAATCTCAATTAAAGCAGGCTTTACAAGGTCGGCATAACTCAGTATTGGTAGGAAGAGGAGTGCAATCAATAGAAAATATTGTTTAAATAATGCCATTAGCCTTTACTCATAAAGTTAAGTGCTAACACCATCAACGCACTGGCACTCATCCACGATGCAAGCACACGTACTGCGATATTTTGCCATGTCTTTTTACTAAAACTCTCGGATAATGCCATCGCATATAAGAGTAAAAAGTAAATACCGACACCACTGCCAAATAATGTCAGCAATGTCGCTTTAAGATTTAGTCCATTCTGAGCAGAATCCAGACCAAGAATAAAACCGAATAATAGACCAGCAATACGGTAAACATATTTAGCTAGTTTATAATTGCTGATAATGAGCAAAGTAACCATTATCACGCCGAGTAATAAGACAATGGACACATCATTATCAGCAGGGAAAAACCGTGTCGCGACTAAGCCAAAAATAAGAGCGATTAAATAGAAAATAACCGACATTTTATTTTCAGTAGGCTGATTCTGTCCATAATATAAACCTAAGGACAATATAGCTAACACCTGAGCAGGCACTAACAGCGGATGCAATATACCATTGAAAAAAGCACCAATACCCTTGATAGGACTGTGAGCCAGCACAGTTTCAGGTGCAATAAGCAGAAAAATAAAAAGAGATAGCCGAAGAGAAAGTACCATCTGCTCTATTTTATAGAAATAACTGTCAAGGTCTAGGGGTTTATTATTAATTAATCTTGAAAGTGAATATACAAAGCTGGATAAGCGATAGCGCATCCAACAAAATCAACAGGTTGCGGTGGATGCGTTGCACTTATCCACCCGATCAGTTTAGATTTGGCGAGGGTATTGGTTGTTTTTTTGATTTTTTATCTTCTAAAAATAGATAAATTTAAAAAGTATAAAAATAAGCTAAACCAAAGATTTGGGTTTCTTTCGCGGAGCTTCACCGTGTAAAAATAGCTATAATTAGTATTATTTATAATCACAAAAATGACATTTATCAATTACCTTAATCTAAGCTATATAG
>WGBH01000545.1 GCA_015494435.1 Thiotrichaceae bacterium
ATAATATTCTAATATTCTTAAGTCAACATTTATTTTAAAAAAATAAAATTTTTATTGAACTTTTCAAAAATCAGAACGTGATTAAATAATAGACGGTTAAGGCTGAATACGCAGTTAATTCTAGTTAATTTTTCCTTCAATGGTCTATTTAATAAGCAAATCGTCCCTCATCCTATCAATTGGTTTATTTAATAAGCATCAAAGCCCCTTATATATCTCACTTTCTAGTTGATTTTTTCTCTGCTTTTCTCCAGAGACCACCCATTGTAAAGTTATTCCAACCCCATTTTAACCAGTTAATCAGTGCAAAGGCTAACCAGAGTGCCCAGACTAACATCAATAATCGATAGACAAACAAGGGAACTGAAATAACCCAAGGCTGAGGCAATGATGAGTCGGTACGATCTTGAAACCAGTGTAAACTCCATGAGGTTGATCCATTGCCTGTAATTTGCATATCAGGAGAACCAAGCAATCCTTGTTGTAGAGCAAAAAATAACACGCCAAAGGCAATTAGAGTTAAAAGGACTAAGCCTATCTGCCCTAGGTTAAAGACCATTCGATGACCAACCTTTTGTAGTTGAGGGCGATAGTTTAAAGCCATCAACCAACCCATTACCACTAAGAGCATCAATGGTGTGACGAGACTTAAACCAACACCAAGAAGAAACCATTGCCAGATTTTTAATGGGCTGTTTTTGATTCGACCGAGCAATACAGAACCAAGTAAAACAACCAGCAACATCCCCCAAAAAAGTACAACAGGTCCCATTTGTGGTCCACCGACAAAAAGAATCCAACGATCAGCACCAAGATTTAAACGTAGACTATGATTGACACTATCAATTCCTAAATCCACGCTTGCTTGTTGCAGATAGCTTGTTATCTCTTGGGCTTCTCGCCAATTGAGTTTAATTCGTTGCTCACCTGGTGAAATAGGCAGACTCACAAGGCGATCTTTTTGTCGCACAGGCTGAAGTTTATTATCAATACTGACCGACAGAAGTTCTGCCCCTTGAGGAAGAGTAATAATATGTTGTCCACCACGACTACTACGCAAACGAAGATTAAGCTCACTTTCACGGCTACGTTTACCAATGGTCGTGCTCAATTGGCTACGCTCAATCGTAAGCGTTCGTCCCATTACCCCTTGTGGACGGCTAATTTCTAAAAGAATGGATTCAGCAGGCCAAGGCTTCCATTGAGGCAACCATTCTGTATGCTGGGTTGCATGATGAATTTCAGGAATGCCCGTAATATTAACGTGCCAAATGGGACTAATATCTAACTTCCAACTTTCGACCAGCCCTTGTTGTTCGGTGGCAGTTAATTGTAAACGGGTCGCAACAGGAATACGTGATTTCCAAACCGTGCTTTGTTGCATTGAGCCGAAACTAATGGCGATTTTTCCATTTTTCACTGTCTTTTTATTACTTAATACCCCTTCATTTGGAAGCAATGGAATTCTCATACTAATTGCACTACCTAGCGGTGATAGACGGGTAATATGGGTTTCAATATTCCAATCTAATCCTAAATGCAAAGTACGTTCTATCTGCAACAAGGGCGGTAAAATGGTATTTTGCTGCATTAATTGACTTTGACTTGCATTTTTTGCTTGCAGTCGCACTAATTGCAATTGCTGTTCTGGTATATTGTTTTCACCAATCCCTTCCACTGTCCAACCTTTCCCCTGCCATGTAACCATACGAGGCTTAAGTGGCAAAGAGAGTGATATTTGTGCTTGTAGTGGTAATTTTCCTTGTAGAGTAACAATATGCGTCCCCTTCCCTACGCCTAACCAAAGATTAGCATGAGAATCACGCGCTAATGCATTAGCAACTTGATAATCAATCAGCACGCTATCGGGTCGCCATTGATTGCCATTAGCTGGCAGTGGAATAACACTATTATTAGCACTATGCACTTTTAAATGGATTGTGAGTGCCGCTTCACTGACTTCCAATTTCATTGCTTCAATCAAGGCACATTCAGGCAAACAATCATCGGCGACTAACAGTCGTTGTTGCAGAGTATCTAAAAGCTTTGTACTAGGAATTAATTGCTTATTTGCACTCTGATCTTGTATTAGCTCAGCTTGCTGTACAATATTTATCTTCTCAGCTTTCGCCTGTGCATTTTGTGGTAAAGAGAAACTGATCATTATTGCAAACATGAATAAGATTGCGTTTAACCCAAAAAGACGCTGATACCATTTTTTATCTTCGCTCGATGTTTTTTTATTCCTTTCCTCTTTTTCCACGTTATTAGCAAATGCCTTGAGTAAACGAGACAGCAACAGCAATAAAAGCACCACGCGCAAAAAGTTAAGTAGCATATTCATCTGCGGTGAAATAAAGTTAAGCCTAAGGGTTTGGCTCGGATCAACAGGGCTATTCCAATTAAAATGAACCGCTTGCCAATGCCATATGGGTAGACCAGGTCCTGTTTGAATATTGGCATTAGGATCAACTTCATTCAGCACATTGCTTTGTTGTATCATGCTACTTTTATCTTTTTTTAGACGTTTAGGGATATAACGTTGCTCTCGCATCATTTTACTGGGTGCGATATTGGCACGAGAGCTTTTTTTCATTGCTTCTTCTAATCCAATCGGTGCAGGAGCCATTGCGACTTGATCATAAGAGGCAATACCACTGCTATTATTACTTACTGTTTCATAATTAGCATATAAACCAAGCTGGGGATAAAGTCCTTGTCGTACTTCAGAGACGACAAAAGGAATCACAATGAGTAGCAAAGCCAATAAACTAAGATTTCGATAAGAACCAAGCAGCTTTTTTGCCAGTCCATCAGGCAATACACGCAGTAAAGCAAGAATGGCAAGTAGGTTAAGCCAAATATAACGCGGTGCATCGGCTTCATGCCAGATAAGTACCATTGTCAATAGTGCAAAGATACCCCATTTCCACCCCCATAGACGCACAATAGCGACACTAATAATCAATACCATAAAGAGATCTAGCAATGTCCAGCTTTGTAACCATGTATTAGGGAGATTATCTGAACCGTGAGCAGAAAAAAGCTTCCAGCCTGGAGGGAGAAATAATTGGGTAGTTACACCTTGGAAATCATGTTGCCAGCCACTCACAGGCAGAACGCTAATCGTTTTGCTATAACGACTATCCGCCTCTAAATTGATACGACCACGGCGCACTTCAACTCCTTTTGTTGTCTCTACTCTTGTTTGATCTGAATCTACCCTTGTCTTATTGAGTTGGGTAATAAACTGTGGCTCACCATCAATACTCACCCGTCCTAGTTCTAAATCGGAAGAGGCGGATAAACGCCAACCACGCGTCATCGTGCCATTGATTTGATCCTGCAAAGTATAGCCTTTACCATCAAAATCCAGCCATAGATTACGTCGCAAAGTGAGTTGATTTGGCTTAGGTTCGGCACTGCCTCGCTGAAGTGTTTTTAATCTCATAACCTGCCCTGCTTTGAGTAAATAAGCAGGGTATTGATGCCATTCTTTAGGCAATCGTGTTTGACGCGAATCAATCGCAGCAATACCTTCAATATCCGCAAGACGTAATGAAGCATCAGCCTGAAAAACCCAGACCTCTTGTTGTGGCCAATTTTCATGTGCCACAGTTGGCATGGTCAATGCGCTAACAGAAGAAGCAGTATAAGCATGAAGCTTAATCACCCAATGCCCAGGGCGTACTTGAATATGCAAATCACCTTGCTGGTTAATCCGTGCAGGTAACTTGCTTTGCAGTTGTAATGGGGTAAAGCCACTTAATTGCGCTTTAGGAAAGACAATATCTCTGGAGTTTCCTGATACATTAAGAATAATGCGTGTTTCAACTCGCATCGGATGTCCATCATAAATCTTACGAAACACTTGTACATTGAGCGAATTTTCAATATTTTTTTGTTGTAATGCTTTATCCAACCACAGTTGCCCCTGTTGATTAAGGCGTGGAAAAAGAAGCGCTTGACCATTGCGGGTAATATTTAATAAACCCGTAGAAGGGGGAATCGTCATTGACTCAGGCAAACTATCCCATGCAAACAATCCACTTACTGTTTGTTGTCCTTTATCAAGTTGAACACTAGGAAACCCTTTTTTATTAAGCACAATAGCAGGCTGTTCATTCACCGTCACAGACTGAGGCCAATGCTTAGCATCTCCCGGTAGACGAACCCATGTTTTCTGATGAATCTGCCACAATTGCTGGAATCGTCCCTCGTTAGAATGAAGATCTAAATTAAGACGTGCAGGCCAAGCACAAAAACGTTGCTGATCATTATTATAGGCAGAAGGGCAATTGTATTGATCTTGATTGTATAAAACCCAATTCACCCACGGCTTAAGCGGCGCAGGAATTTGTTGGTCTGTAATAGGAGCAGCTTGAACCATCCCTCCTAAGAGCAAAGTAAGCAAAAGCAGATGGATTATAGTTTTCATTTTGTTTTATTTTATTTTTAAATTAAAGTATCTGCATAGGAT
>WGBH01000546.1 GCA_015494435.1 Thiotrichaceae bacterium
CCTCCTATCTCAAATCCAAAGGCATGGGTAAGGTTTGTGCATTATTAACTGATGGTCGTTTCTCAGGCGGCACATCAGGCCTATCCATTGGTCATGCAAGCCCTGAAGCTGCCGAAGGCGGCGCAATTGGGCTGATTGAAGATGGCGACACCATCCATATTGATATTCCCAACCGCAGCATCAACCTTGATATTTCAGATGATGATTTGGCAAACCGCAGAGCAGCCATGGAAGCCAAGGGTAAAGATGCTTGGAAACCTGTGGGTCGAAAACGAGAAGTCTCTAAAGCTCTCAAAGCTTATGCCGCCCTCACCACATCGGCAGATAAAGGCGCTGTCCGTGATTTGGAACAACTTTAAATAATACATCTCAAAAACACACATGGTTTAAAAGGTGAATAAAGTTCCTCACTATGAGCCTACTTATATATTATGATGTAAGGTAGGCACTGGGTATAGCTGTATCCTTACCAGTGGTTTATGCTCTTAGGATTGTGAATATCAATCATATCTGTTTTTAATTTCATTTTTAAGCTTTGATATTTCTTTATTTAAAAACTTTTCATCTTTAAAAACATGAGTGATAACCGTAATACCTTGAACTCTTGATAACAACTCTAATGCATTTTCATTTGCCTGCTCAGAAGAAAAATTTAATAATGTAAACTGCTCAAGTAACCAAGTTTGAAAGCGTTTAAACATAGGAAGAGTTAGTTGATATAGAGCAGGTTGATTTTTAGACAATTCTCCTGTTAAAGTACCCATAGGACAACCGTATTGTTTTAGGTTATCTTGCTCATCAAGTAACATTTCACAAAAGCGGACAAGCCTATTTATAGGAGAAGGAAACTCTTTATTCCATGCAGTAAGGAGCTCATCAATATCTGCTAGTCGTGATTCAACTATTCCGCTTAAGATTTCTTGTTTATTTTTAAAGTGATAAGTGATGTTTCCTTTGCTTAACCCTGTTGCATCAACAATATTACTGAAAGAAGTAGCATTAAACCCTTGTTGATAAAACAACTTATTGGCTTCATTTATAATACGTAACTTTGTTTTATTACCTTGTTTCATACTGCTTAACCAAAGAAAAGATATCAGCTAATGGTAAATGGTCTCCAATATCATTCCCATAGTAGGCTTTAATAATTTTATTATCTGTTCCGATAATAAAATCAGCGGGTATCCTGTTTATTTCACCCTCAATGCTGCCAGGAAGATATTTATGTTTTAAAACTGCATCAAATACTTGCGAAATTTTAATCGTCCATGCTTTTCCAAACCCTAGCCAAGAGCTTTTCACTCCATAAAGTTGATATAGCTTTCTTTGTGGATCAGGAACAATAGGAAAAGGGATATCTTGTTTACCAACGTATTGTTTAATTTTGTCTGGTGGAGACTGGAAAACGGCAATAATATCAAGATTGTCTTTTAAAGCATGATAATTCGTTATTAGTTCATGAACTCTCAAGTTACATAATGGGCAAGAGGCATATCGAAAAAATGCAAGTAATAATAGTTTTTCCCTCGGTTTAGACAACTTGAAGATTACGTTACCTAAATCTAAATTAGCAAAATCTGGGGCAATGTTGCTATTGATTAATCTCATGTTCCCCTCTCTCTTTTACAGCCATAGACATGGCTTTCTTCTGGTGTTTATGAATTTCTTTAATTTGTTTTAGCACTGAATCCTTCCAATGAATTTGTGGTTTATAGTTTAACTTGTCTAAGGCTTTGTCATTGTTAACATTAGTTTTTTCAATCAGGTGAATGATACTTCGCGTAATTAATGGTTCCCATGGAACAATTGGATTTATTTTTTCCATCAACCACGCAAAAGGGTATGCTACTTCAAACGGCACACTAAAGTGAGGCTTAGGGTAATTAAACTTTTCATGAATGAAAGTAATCATCTCCCTTACACTGGGTTGTTCAACTCCAACAATATTAAACGCTTCATAGTTATTTAAGTCTTTTGCTTTAATACTTTGTAGAAAAGCTCTTCCAATATCCTCTCCATCAATAAGCGGTATATTTGTTTTTCCACCAGCAACCCATGGCACTAAGTGAGTTTTTAATCGAGGTAATAAAATTGGGAGAACCCCAACCCCATAGCGCTTACCTGTAAATATACCTAACCGTAAAACGACGGCAGAAAAATCAGAGCTAGCAGTTTTTCTCAGCTCATTTTCTATCGCAATTACATTGCATAAATGAGGCCAGAATTTTCTAGGTATTCCTTTATTGAGTGGGTCAGATGAAAGGTCAAAGGAAGTAGCAGATGTAGTACTTGGAAAAATGAACTGTTTTACTCCTGATGCTTTAGAGGCTTTTATCAAATTTAGCGTAGGTTCTAAATAATTATCATTTGACTGTTTCTTATGATTCCAAAGTGATGTCCAAGCCCCTGCATGGCAAACTACATCAATATTTTTCACAACTTCTTTAACATAATTATTATCTCTTAAGTCGCCAGCTCTAATTTCGCCTTTGAAGCCTTGAATTAAGTTTTTCTTATTACGGCATGCTACAATTATATTTAATGAGTCATCTTGCATGAAAGCTTCTAAAATATGACTGCCAACAAATCCAGTGGCTCCAGTAATCAAAATACACTTTGACATAGTTACTCCTTCCTAATTAGGACGCTCGTCCTAATTTAAGGCGGTGATATGAACTTGTCAACCTCGTAAATAATTAAGATGATTAATACCTCTAGGCTCAGAGCTATTTCGTATCTTAATTGAAGATACACAAATCATTCCCATCAATATTGGTACACATCAAACGGTTTATCAGTAAACTTGGCAAAAAAGTAAAAAGGATATTCAATATGTTTAGCAAACTAAAAGCATTATTTACAGAAGAGGAAAAGAAGCCTGAAACCAAAGAACATGATATTTCATTGGCGGTAACGGCGGTGATGATTGAAATTATGCGTATTGATGGCAAACTTGATAGTGCCGAGCGCAAAGTTATTTTTGATGCTATTGAAAAACGCTTTGGTTTATCACATGAAGCTGTGGAAACATTGATTGATGAAGCCAGTGAAGCGCAATCTAAGTCAACCGACTTGCACCAGTTTACCTCATTAATTAATCAACAGTTTAGCACTGAAGAACGCATTGATATTCTAAAAGAGCTTTGGCAAGTTGCAATGGCTGATGGGCATATTGACCCTTATGAAGAGCAGCTTATCCGCCGTGTTGCTGGGTTAATTGGCGTGTATCATGGCGAGTTTATCCAAGCGAAAATTGATGCAAGAGAAAGTATAGCACATTAATAAAACTCCTCAGCAGGTTTGCACCTAAACCCTATTTAACCCTTGACAAAACAAGGTTTTTTAACCATAATATCTTTAATGTTTATTTCGTCTTAAATAACTGCTTAAAACGAGTTGCTTATGTTAGAGCCTGTCGAACTCAAAGATTTTTTTATTGTCTTCTTTTCTGGAGCGATGGTGATTATGGCAGGGGCACTATACGCCCTACTCTTTGCTTGGTCTCGACTGCAATCTAAGCCATGGATGATGGGGCTAGCTTATCTCTCTTA
>WGBH01000547.1 GCA_015494435.1 Thiotrichaceae bacterium
CATGCGATGCATACTACGTAAACCGCGTGCAATTTGGTCAATACTGCCACGTACCTGTGTTAAACTTGCTTTAGGATTCGATGCCATCCATTGTTGCAAGGTTTGCCCCTGAATATATTCGACCACGGTATAAAGAAAGTTACGTTGCTGTTTTAGTTCACATACTTTAATTAAATGAGGAGAGTCTAGTCGCTTTGCAATCCATTCTTCATGTAAAAATAAATCAATATAGGCGGGGTCATCTTCAAAATTAACCGAAGGTGTTTTAATAACAACTAATTTTTTATCATTATTCTTACCTTCGTTAAAGGTAGCTTCTGCTAGATAGACTTGACTGCGTGAGGTCGCATTTAGCTCACGAATAATCTTAAAATTATCCAAGAGATTACCCGCAACTAAATCAGGTGGAAACGGTAAACGGGTTAATTTCTCATAAAATTCTTCTTTATTTGCCTTAGCAATGCTGTCAATACGCACAATTTGACAGGTAATATTATCATCACTTTTATTCTCTAACGCCGCATTGAGTATCACCTCACTGGCTTTTTGTGGATTATCTCGATGCTCAATTAAATGCTCTTTTAGCTCTTTATCGGAGATAAAATCGTGCACCCCATCAGTGCTTAAAAAGTAAATATCACCTGCTTCAATCGGGGTTCTGCGGTAATCAATTTCTAAATGACTATCAATCCCTAATGCACGACTTAGGTATTCTTTATCATTGCTAATCCAAATTCGATGATCATGGGTTAGTTGCATAAAATCATCTGCCCGCAAGCGGTAAATTCGACTATCACCAATATGAAATAAGTGCGCAGTTTGAGATTTTAATACCATTGCACTAAAGGTAGTCACTAGACCTTTAGAAGAACTATAACGTTTTTGCCCCTGCGAAAATAACATACTATTCAATGCAGACAGAATACGACGTACTGCATGTTTGACCGTCCACGATTCAGGGGTACTGTAATAGTCCGTTAGAAATTGTTTAACACTTAATTCACTCGCTTCTTTACCGCCATCGCTACCACTCATGCCATCGGCAATCGCAATACAAATACCTTTATGCTCTAACTGTGAAGCATCGGGTATTTGTATACCGTAAAAATCTTCATTTTCTGGTTTTGCACCCGCACAAGAACTTTGTCCGATGGTGATTGTTAGCTGTTTTTTCATAGAAAATCACTTAGGAAAATCACTTAGGAAAATCATTATTTGAAACATCCTTAGGATAAGCCAAATTCTTTCATTTTACGTGTCAAAGTATTACGCCCCCAGCCAAGCAAATCAGCCGCTTCTTTTTTTCTTCCTGCGGTTTTATCTAAAGCAACTTTTAATGCAATCGTTTCAAATAAAGGCGTTAATCGATCTAAAATTCGCGTTTCACCACGTCCAAGGCATTGCACTATATGGTGTTTTAATTCACCTTCCCAATCCGCGTGGGTTTCAATAGGCGTTGCTTCAGTTTTTAGGTCGGCGGGCAGATCATCTAAAGTAATCTCATGACCCGTTGCCATCACCATTAACCAACGACTGATATTATCTAATTGACGTACATTGCCCTTCCATGGAAGAGTTTGCAAATAATCGGTCACCTCACGATTAGCTGTTTTTAATTCTACTTGTAATTCTTTGGCTGCATTTTTTAAAAATTGTTGGAATAATAGGACAATATCTTCTCCCCTCT
This sequence comes from Thiotrichaceae bacterium, assembly GCA_015494435.1. Classification (GTDB taxonomy): domain Bacteria; phylum Pseudomonadota; class Gammaproteobacteria; order Thiotrichales; family Thiotrichaceae; genus JAGLBW01. The sequence goes on from WGBH01000547.1 coordinate 1,688, forward strand.
CTCGCAAGGGAGGAATTTTTATGCGAATAACATTTAAACGATGAAATAAATCTTCGCGGAACAAGCCTTCCTCAACCCGTTTTTCCAGATCTTGATGAGTAGCAGCAATCACACGCACATCCACTTCCACGGGCACATGCCCCCCGACACGGTAAAATTTTCCTTCTGATAAGACCCGTAATAAGCGCGTCTGCAATTCTGCTGACATATCGCCAATTTCATCTAAAAATAACGTTCCTTTATTCGCTTGTTCAAAACGTCCTTTACGCAATGCATAAGCACCTGTAAACGCTCCTTTTTCATGTCCAAATAATTCAGATTCCAATAAATCTTTAGGAATAGCGGCGGTATTAATTGCAATATAAGGCGCATCAACACGCGGACTGTGAGTATGCAGAGCCTTGGCAACCAACTCCTTCCCCGTACCCGATTCACCCGTTACCAATACAGAGATACTGGATTTACTTAAACGCGCAATGGCTCGAAAAACATCTTGCATTGCAGGTGATTTTCCGATGATTTCAGGTGATTCTAAACGTACAGAAAATTCATCAATAACAACGTTTGACTTCTTTTGAGAACAACGATATTGCTCACAGGCACGATGTGCTAATGCAACCACATCATTAATATCAAAGGGCTTTGGCAAATATTCAAAAGCCCCTTTTTCATAAGCAGAAACCGCGCTATCCATATCAGAATGAGCGGTCATAATAATCACAGGAAGATAGGGATGCACCTGTTGTACCGACTTTAGCAGCTCAAAACCATCCATATCAGGCATACGAATATCAGAAATAATCGCCTCTGGAGAATCCGATTTCAACGCTTTTAATAGCTTGCTAGCCGAATCAAAACTAGTAACCTTCATCTTCGCCCTGCTTAAAGCACGTTCTAAAACCCAACGTATTGACTGCTCATCATCAACGATCCATACTGTTTCAGTTTGTGACATTTTTCTTTTCCTCTACAATTGGTAGTAATAATACGAAGCGTGTACAACCCTGCCGAGAATCAAACTCAATTAATCCCTTGTTTTTATTTGCCAGTGATTGAGCAATAGATAAGCCTAAACCACTTCCTTCTGCTGAACCACTCACCATCGGAAAAAATATTTTATCTTGTAATTCTTCGATTATTCCCACGCCGTTATCAATAATTTCTAAGCGCATAACCAAAGGGTAAGCAATATGATTTAAAGTAAGTTGGCGCAATACCCGTGTCCTGAATAGAATTAAACCATTTTTTGTCACTGCTTTAATCGCATTGCCTGTGATATTCAAAACAATTTGAATCAGTTGATCCCTATCTGCCTGTAGCTCAGGAATACTAGGATCATAATCAAACTGTAATTTCACCCCTTCAGGTAAGTCTGGAATAACCAGCTTACGCACATGCTCCAATATCTCATGAATATTAATAGACTCTATCGTTTGACGACGGGGAGAACCCAACATACGATCCACTAAAAGTTTCAAACGATCCGCTTCAGCAATAATAATACGCGTGTATTCCTTTAAATTATTATCCGTTAATTCACTTTCTAATAACTGTGCCGCTCCGTGTAAACCACCGAGTGGATTTTTAATTTCATGCGCCAAACCACGCACCAATGTTTGTGTTGCCTCTTGCTCCTTCCAAAGCTGATTTTCTCTTGATATTCGTAATTTACGATCAACACGAAGCAACTCAATCACAACACCTTCACGCTTACCACCAGGCTGATAAGGACTAGCAATGCAATCAACAATCGCTTTTTCATGCGGCGTTTCCAACACACATTCCCGTAAAGTCTGCGAATCACTGTATTTTAAGACATGATTAAAATAATTAGCGGCTAAATCCATGTGAAATAAATGATGATAAGGCTTTCCCGCGACTCGCTGATAACTCTGCGCAAACAAAACCTCAGCCGACGCATTCATATAAACAATACACAAAGAAGTATCTAAAACGACAATTGCAGTACTTAGAGCTTCAGGTATATTAAAATTAATTTTTGTATTTTTATCCTTCATTCAAGCAAGCCATGCAATTATTGAGCCAATACTCGTTCTACCAACACATCTTAAAGGCTTTTAAACCACATCTTAATTATCACTATTATCAATAGCACTTTTTTGGTGCAATAAAATCTAGCAAGCACATTATTAGTGCGTAAATAAATTATTTTTATAACAACCTATTTTAAACTTTTAGTAACTATTAACCTAAAATGAATAGCAAAGTAGGAATTTTACGGCTTGATTACACAGGTTTAAAAAGTTGGCATAGTATATGCATAAAG
>WGBH01000548.1 GCA_015494435.1 Thiotrichaceae bacterium
ACTTTTTATTGATATAACTAAAATTAATCTGGCTATTTTAAAAATCATGTTGTATATTAATAAAACATTAACGAATCAAAAAAATTTTAAAGCTAGTAAGTTCAATAACTTACTAGGCTTAACCAGCTCCCTCGCAACTTTGGGCGAACTTTAAGTTCGCCTTTTTTTTGCCCTCAATTTATTTTATAGTCCCCTTCTATATAAAAATACACCTCTAATCATAGAATTTATTTAATGCAAAATAATCTTCAACTTGGGATCGTAATGGATCCTATCGAATCCATTACTATTAAAAAAGACAGTACCTTTGCGATGATGCTCGAAGCACAACGTCGTGGTTGGCAATTGTTTTATATGCAGCAAAAGGATTTATTTGTTGAGAATGGACTTGTTTTTGCACAAATGATGCAGATTAAAGTAGAAGATAATCCACAGCGTTGGTTTGAGGTTATTAGTGAAACAACGCAGCCATTACATCAATTAGACTGCACCCTAATGCGTAAAGATCCTCCCTTTGATATGGAGTATATCTACAGTACTTACCTACTGGAATTAGCTGAAAAACAAGGCACATTGATTGTTAATCGCCCTGATAGTATCCGTTCTGCTAACGAAAAACTGTTCACAGCTTTATTTCCGCAATGCTCACCCGAGACCTTAGTTAGTCGTGATATGGAACGCATAAAAAATTTTCATGATCAATACCAGCATATTGTGGTAAAACCCTTAGATGGTATGGGAGGGTCTATGATTTTTCAGATTCGTCAAGGAGATACCAATCGCAATGTTATTTTGGAAGCAATAACAGAAAATGGTCAAAAAACCATTATGGCGCAACGTTTTCTTCCTGAATATAGCGCAGGAGATAAGCGTATTTTACTTATAGATGGCGAACCCTTCCCCTACGCACTTGCTCGTTTGCCTGCAAAGGGAGAAGGGCGTGCTAACCTTGCAGCAGGAGCGAGTTACAAAGGTGTGGAACTTAGTCCGCGTGATAAAGAAATTTGCCAACAAGTCGCACCGACCCTAAAAAAAATGGGTTTACTATTTGTTGGTTTAGATGTCATTGGTGATTATTTAACAGAAATCAATGTCACCAGCCCCACCTGCATTCGAGAACTCGATAGCTTGTATTCAGCCAATATTGCAGGATTATTGATGGATGCAATTGAAATTAAACGAACGAAGAGGACACAATAAATCTAATATTTTTCTTGTTCATTATATTTATTATGACCTTCTAATTAACTTAACTGTCACAAAAAGAGAGAATCAAAAATGAAATCCCGTGTAAAATGGCTTGATAATATGAGTTTTGTTGGCGAATCAGCCAGTGGTCATTCCGTGGTTATGGATGGACCACCTGAAGCAGGAGGACGTGATTTAGGTATACGTCCAATGGAAATGTTGCTACTCGGCTTAGGCGGTTGTTCTTCTTTTGATGTGGTATCAATGTTAAAAAAAGGACGACAAAATATCAATAATTGTGAAGTTGAAATTAGCGCGCAACGTGCAGATAGTCTACCTAAAGTTTTTACGAAAATTCATCTACATTTTATTGTAGAAGGAAAAGAGTTGAATGAAACCAAAGTCGCAAGAGCGATTGAACTATCCGCAGAGAAATATTGTTCCGCTTCTATTATGCTCGCTAAAACAGCCGTGGTAACGCATGATTATGAGGTCATTCAAATTTAAAAAAAAACCTATCAGTAACTATTTATAAAGATTCATTATCGTTTTGATAAGGTCTTTCTTTTGCGCTAATATATCCAGCCATAAACAAATAATCATAAGAAGTGCAATAGCTTAAAGTCACCTGAAGAAAAGTATTACTGAATTTAAAATAAAGAAGTGAAAAACTTCTAACCTTGAAATACCATCAATACAAAGGAGTAATATGAATATTGTAAATAGGACATTTATAACCACCTTTTGCGTTTCGCTTTTAAACTTTCCAAGCTACACTCAAGCAGCCTCTAAGGATAATGCAAATCAACTTAATATTGCAGATTTGCAATTAGCTTATCAATTATTAGTCCTCAAGCAGTCCAATGCAATCCAACAACAGCAATTTGAAAAACAACAAAATAAACTCATTCAACGAGCGATTTTAATTGCAAGAAAACAGTTAAAAATTCGTTATCGTTGGGGAGGAACAAGCCCTAAAAAAGGCTTTGATTGTAGTGGTTTAATTCAATACTCCTTCAAAAAAGCCAATATTTCCCTACCAAGAACCGCAGCCTCCCAATACAAAGAAACTAAACGTATTTCACTCTCTGAACTTCAATCAGGTGATTTAATTTTCTTCCACACCCGTCGTCGCAAACAGGTAAAAGTCAATCATGTTGGAATCTACTTAGGTAATAATCAATTCATCCACGCACCACGCAAAGGAAAAACAGTGACCATTGCCAAACTTAACCGTTATTGGAAGGAAAAAATAGTAGGTGCAGGAAGAATTTAATTCATTTGAAGTACAAGCCTAGGTTTGTACTTCAAATGTTTTCCAAGGATAAGACTAAGATTGATTGTAAAGAGTCAGTAGTCTTTTACTTAAAACCGCCAAAACTGCCAATAATAGCCCGACATCGGAACGTTTTAAAGAAGCCTTGCAGGAAACGCTGAGGTTTTATTGCCTTTAAGCTGAACGTATGGACGGGTTTACAAAACCGTTCCAGCTTAGCAGCCATTTGTTAAAGAAGGCTTGTCCTAATAAAGATTAGATCAAACTTTCTTTTGTAGTATTACCTTGCGGCTGTGGAGCTATTTGTCTTCTAGGCATAGAAGGTTGTTGAATCTGATAGCGTGGATTAGGTATCATTCTTATTTGTGGTATGCCTAAGAATAAAGGCGTATTAGCAAAACCATTTTGAAAGAAAGGGTCATTGAATAAACTTCCGCCAAAAAAGGGGTCTTGAAATAAATGTCCTTGCATTCCCCCAAAAGGTTGATTAAATTGCTTAAAAAATGGTTGATTAAAAGGTGAGTTTATCCCTTGAAATGCTTGCATAGGATCACCCACACCAAAATTCATATTGAGTGCATTAATCAATGATTGTTTTTTATCAGATGGAAGGTCTTTTTGCTTTTTCACCTGTTCAATAATTTCTTCTTTTTTACCTTCAAAGCTAAATTGTTTACTCTCGTTTGCTGTATTTTTGTAAGTTACCTCTGCTCGATAGCGTCCATTGCCAATCGTTTGCACTTGTACCGACTCAAAACTACCCAATACATTCCCTTGTTGTTTTATACTGTTATTACCAAATTTAGGGAGCTGAGGTGCTAACCAAGATGGACTATTAAAAGACTGACTTTGTTGAGAATTTTGTGTTTCTCTCTCTCCTAGTACCACTTTAGTATCCATTAGTTTTCCTTTGCTGACTATTTTAAAACTTACCTCAGTCTTTGGTTTTATCGCATGAATTAACCCTGATAATTGCTTTGCAGAATATAATTTTTGATCATTTAAACTTAGTAATACATCATTTACTTTTAAACCTGCTTTTTCTGCGGGAGAATCTTTGCTAACAGAGCCAATTAATACCCCCTGTCCTTTAGGAATAAGATCACTTAATTGAGCAGATAGTACAGGAGGAATATTACTTAAAGTAACTCCTAACCAAGATGACCTTTGTTGCACTGCTTTTATCTCTGGAGTCGTTTCTTTTGTTTGATTATTATCAGCAAATAACACATTTGTCTGTGTTATAAGTAACGCTAATACGGCAAGACTTAAGTATTTTGATTTGATTATTTTTTTCATGATTAACCTCTTTGACTTTTTAGATGGCAAATTAAATATGTCCCTAAAATTTAGGGTTGAAATAATTAT
>WGBH01000549.1 GCA_015494435.1 Thiotrichaceae bacterium
CGATATACGCAATCCGATTGCTTACTTTATCGCCTTAAAAAACCGTTTATTAAATGGTCAACTTGACCTAGATGAAACTGAATACCAATATCAACACCAACAGCATGTTGATAGCACTAAAAAAGCACAAGCGGAGCGCACACAAGCGCAAATCGCCTATCAAAATGCGGTATTAGAGCTACAACAAGTGAAAAAAGTGATTGAATTTATAAGGGAAGAGAAAAAATGCACCTTTGAAGAAGCCTTGCGAGCAATAAACTATGTCGATGTCTGGAAAAAAGCCAATGACTGTTTAAACACCACTAAAGAAGCCTTAAAAAAGATTCAACTTCAATCTGGATAGGATGTGATTAAGTCGATTTATTAGTTGCGTATCTTGTGCCTTCATTTTTTGTATTTGTCGTTATAGTTACGGATGCAAATAGTTTGGCAGATCCTTGCACTTTTAATCACACCCTATTAGGAGAAATGATTTTTCTTTTCTTTGTCAGTTTTTAAATAACGCATAATTTCTTCTTTCGCTTCACTCATTACAGAGTCACGATCTAGGCTGTCGAGGATATTTTGCACGGCTAATTTTGGACCAACGTCTCCCCAAGATTTTCCTTTGACTAAATAGGTTTCAGTGACACGTCCAATGATTAAGGTGCTATACCAGGCAATTGCACCTTGAGCGGCTGCGGTAAGAAGAGTGGACAAACCAACAGTGGTTATTTTGAGTGCTGAGGAGGCAAAATTAATGCCCCAAAAAGAACCGTATAATAATAGCATTTGGGTGGCAATGGTTTTAATAAGCTCCCCTGCTTCAGTTTTTGACATTGGTAAACCGTAGATATTAGATAGGTGGATGACCATGCCTACATCAATGATAGCTGCTGCAAGAATATCAATCAAAGGAAGAGGGTTTAAGGCAACTGCAATGCCCTTACCTAAACAGTACATATTGATTGCTTCAGCGCCAATTTCTTGACGTGCAGATAAAACACGTCGGCTGACTTGTTCGCTTAAATTGCCTGCAAAGAGTGATGCATTTAATGCGGAAAGTGTTTTTCCTTCTGATTCAATAATATCCCATAGGCGTGATTTTAGATTAAGAACATCAACGGGACGACGACGGGTTGATTCTGTTTCATTGCCATCTTCATCAACGATAATAATAATTTGCTTAGCGGGTAAGGCGGCAGTAAAGATAATATTTTCTGGAGCGATAAGACCCGCTACACGTTCACGAATAATACTGCGTAGTTTTAATATTTCATCATCATTATATTGATCTGATTTATTGACCACGAGAATAATAGGGCGATTTGATGTTGCGACTATTTTTAAAGCTTCTAATTCAACGTCAGTTAGGTCGCTATCGACTACAAATAATAATAAATCAGACCGACTTGCAACCTCGTGTGCTATGCGCTCACGTTGTTCGCCATCAATTTCATTAATACCCGGTGTGTCAACAAGGTAAATCCCCCCTGCATTAATTTCTTGCCATTCTTGCATATCGGATTTGGTTGTTTCTCCATGCAAAACACTGACACTAAAGGCATCACGACCTAGTAGGGCATTGAGTACTGATGATTTTCCAACACTAACACGCCCAAAGACAGCAATATGTAATTGACTGTTTTCTAATTTATTTAACATGGTACGTAATTGTTGATAATCATCTTGTAGTGAAAGGCGTATTGTTTCAGGTACGCGCGTATCGTTTAGCAATTCACCTAAACTTTCTTTCGCTAATTGAATATGCGTTTCCCCTGATTTTTTTACTTCTGCCATTTTTTCTTGTTCTTGTTCTTGTTTATTTTTTTCGGTTATCGAAAACAAGCTTGGCAAATAATTTTGCACGCGTTTCCAAATTTTCACTCAGCATCTCCTTAAATGTTATTGCAGCAGGCGCAGCCCGTAACTGCCCGCGTTCTTCTAATGTTTTTGCAACCGCTTTTCCGAGTGCATCAAAGATTAATCCATACGCTACTGCATGGGTTAATCCACCTGTAATTGTGCCAACACCTGGAAATGCTTTCATACCATTACCCGCAACAGCTAATAATATCGGTACACTTTTTTTTACTTGCCCCTGACTAAAATCTAGGAATTTTTCAATATCCAACTTACGAATCGGCACATCGTATAATTTACATAATTTTTTTGTCATCAAGGTAGCAAGGACACCTTGCACTAGCAAATCGGTTCCAGGACTAACAGAGGCCAATGCACCTAGCACCGCATTTCGCGTTGATGTTTTAATGATTTCTTGTGCTTTTTCCTGTCTAAAAGATAGTTTTTCATGATCCAGCTTTTGTTTAACTAATACAAAAACACTGGCATCACGCAAACTTTCTAATAGTTCGCTTTGCGCATCAATTTCTTCTTGAAGTGCGTTAGCGAGCGCAGAAACATCCGCTTTTCGTGGTCTTAATACTTTTTCTTCACGTCCATCAGGATATATTCTAATAACTTCCTCTGTTCCGCCTGATTTAATAAAAACTAGTTGTAAATCTCTAGATTGAGAAGAGTCGGAGGATGTTTGTTGCAATATGTTTTGCGGTTTATTTTTTTTCTCAAGCTGCTGATAAAAACGCTCTTTGAGTAATTTTTTTTCTTCTTCGTTAAAACGATCACTTTTATTAAATGCCACAATCATTGGTTTGCCATAACTACGCAATGTCAGAATATCATTAAATTGATTACGGGTTAAATCAGAATCAGTGACATAAATAACAAGTTGCGCCCGAACAGCCTCATCATGAACCAGCTCATCGAGACTCCCATCAGCCTCGCTACGACCGGGGAGATCCGTTAGAATCAATCGATCCCCTGAGGTAGAAGTCCATGTGTATTCTTTGATTTCTGTTGTTGAACCACCGCGCACATCGGTTAATATTTTTGCATCAGGTAACAGTGTTTTAATAATTGATGATTTGCCCGTACTCACATTACCAAAAATAGCAACATGGATGGAGGCGCTTTCTTTGCGTTGTTGTAACACCTCAATTTCACGATGTAGTTCACTCGTGTCGATGCCACTTTCTTTCGCCACATGTAGTTCTTTTAAGACAGTTTCTTGGTCAATTTTTTCTTGCTTTTTTTGCTCTGCTTTTTTATTAGGGCTAAGAACATGTTTAATCACCCAAGCACTAACCGCAATAATAGCAATAATTAAACCAAGGAAACCATAATAAAAAAATGCCGGTAAACCTTGTATGCTTTCCCAGACGGATAAGATACTTTGGGTAGCAAAGAAAATAAACAGTAGCAGCACTAAGGTAATAAAAGCGATGCCTACAGCCAATAAGCGACGGAATTTAAGAGCAGTTTTTTTCATGCCAAGGAGCTTACCATATTGTGAACTTTTTGAGTCTATAATTGATTACTTAAGTTTCAGAATTCAAATCTACCCAATTTTAGTCTGTCAAAAGGCATCCTTTTGGGCTTTGTAGAGTCTTTCTTAATGACTGGAGAAATTTTAGAAACTAATACATATATCATTAGGATGAACTATTATATTGCTTTACTTTAAAATATCGACTTTAAACTATGATGATTCTTGTTGGAAACCGTGCTTTTTCTGATTTTAATAAAAATAAGTTATTGAAATCTCTTCAATCTTCTATTTCTCATATAAAGGATATACATGCTCGTTATTGGCATTTTGTCCAAATGAACCAAATATTGTCGGATGACGAGCAAGAACGCTTAAAGCAATTGCTTCATTATGGTGAATCTGATCTTGATCACTCCAAGCCAGAGGGAATATTGTTTTTAGTGGTTCCGCGGATGGGGACGATTTCTCCTTGGTCGAGTAAAGCAACAGATATATTGCACAATAGTGGTATCTCTAGCGTCGAACGAGTTGAGCGAGGTACTGCTTATTTTATTGAATCCAGTCAGGAAATATCTGCTGAAGAGCGTTTATTGATTAATGAACAAATTCATGACCGTATGATGGAGCAGGTGCTAAGTAAGGGTAATGAAGCAGAGGCTTTATTTAGTACTGCGGAACCTGCACCGCTTAAATCCGTAGATATTTCACAAAATGCAAATATTGCTTTGCAACAAGCCAATATTGAATTAGGTCTTGCTTTGTCAGTGGATGAAATTGATTATTTGGCGGAAAATTATCAAGCATTAGAACGTAATCCAACCGATGTTGAGTTAATGATGTTTGCACAGGCGAATTCAGAGCATTGCCGTCATAAAATATTTAATGCAGATTGGGTAATTGATGGCAAAGCGCAACAACAGACGCTGTTTGGCATGATTCGCAATACCTATCATCAAGCACCTGAAGGGATTTTATCCGCCTATAAAGATAATGCTTCGGTGGTGGAAGGTCCACAAGCGACACGTTTCTTTCCAAGTGGCGATTCTCAACACTATGCTTATCATGAAGAAAAAGTGCATATGCTAATGAAGGTGGAAACACATAATCATCCAACTGCTATTTCTCCTTTTCCCGGTGCAGCAACAGGCTCAGGAGGAGAGATTCGTGATGAAGGGGCAACGGGTAATGGTTCTAAACCCAAAGCGGGTTTATGCGGGTTTTCGGTCTCTAATTTAAAAATTCCTGATTATAAAAGACCGTGGGAACGTGAGTTTGGCAAGCCTTCGCGGATTGATACAGCATTAAATATTATGTTGGAAGGCCCCATTGGTGCGGCAGCGTTTAATAATGAATTTGGTCGCCCTAATTTAACGGGATATTTTCGCACTTATGAAGCGGAAGTTCCTTGTGCGAAAGGTACTGAATTACGTGGTTATCATAAGCCGATTATGTTAGCAGGTGGCGTGGGTAATATCCGTCCTGATAATATTGAAAAGCACGATTTACCCGAAGGCACTGCCATTGTTGTACTCGGTGGTCCTGCGATGCTAATTGGTTTAGGCGGTGGGGCGGCCTCCTCTGTCGCTAGTGGCACACAGGCAGAAAATTTAGATTTTGCTTCGGTACAACGGGGTAATCCTGAAATGCAACGTCGTTGCCAAGAGGTCATTGATCGCTGTGTTGCATTGGGTGATAACACGCCTATTTTATCCATTCATGATGTGGGAGCGGGGGGGATCTCCAATGCGATTCCTGAAATTCTTAACGATTCAGGACGGGGTGGAAAAATTGAATTAAGAGCAGTTCCAAATGATGAACGGGGTATGTCTCCGATGGAAATTTGGAGTTGTGAAGCACAGGAGCGTTATGTTTTAGCCATTGCCGTAGATCGTTTGGAGGTTTTTGAGGCAATTTGTCAACGGGAACGTGCTGTTTATGCGGTGGTAGGGGAGTCAAACAATGAACAACAATTAATTGTAGGTGATGCCTATTTTAATAATACCCCTGTGAATATTCCAATGGATGTGCTCTTAGGTAAGCCACCGAAAATGTTGCGTAAGGTGCATCATCAGACCTTTCAGAAAGCCGAATTTGAGCTGACGGGTATTGATTTAAAGGAGGCTATCGAACGTGTTTTAAGCTTGCCGACGGTTGCTTCAAAATCATTTTTAATTACCATTGGTGATCGCAGTATTACAGGGATGGTTAATCGAGATCAAATGGTCGGGCCCTGGCAAATCCCTGTTGCCGATGTGGCGGTGACTACCAGCGATTATAAAGACTATACAGGTGAGGCGATGGCAATAGGTGAACGCACACCGATTGCATTAGTAAACCCTGCTGCCTCAGGTCGAATGGCAATTGCTGAAGCGATTACGAATATTGCAGCGGCTAAAATCGCTAAAATTTCTGATATTTCCATCTCCGCTAATTGGATGGCCGCGGCAGGACATGAGGGTGAAGAAGCGGCGCTCTTTGATACTGTAAAAGCAGTGGGTGAGGAGCTATGTCCCGCCTTAGGTATTGTGATTCCTGTGGGCAAAGATTCGCTTTCAATGAAAACACTATGGCAAGAAAACGGTGAAGACCGTGCTATGACAGCGCCTTTATCACTTCTAATATCTGCTTTTGCGATTGTTGAGGATGTTCGTTATACGCTCACGCCACAGCTACGCACTGATAAAGGTGATACTGATTTGATTTTGATTGATTTAGGTAAAGCGAAAAATCGTATGGCAGCCTCTGCCTTGGCTCAAGTGTATTCACAAGTGGGTCATCGTGCCCCTGATTTGGATGATGCTAACACATTAATTGCTTTTTTCGAGGTGATACAAACTTTAAACCAAGAAGAAAAATTAATCGCATATCATGATCGTTCTGATGGTGGTTTATTGGCAACACTGGCAGAAATGTCTTTTGCAGGTCATACAGGAATGACGATTAGGCTTGATAATCTAGCAGAAAATCCGCTGGAAGCTTTGTTTACGGAAGAGCTTGGCGCGGTAATTCAAGTGCATCATTCTGATACAGAGGACGTATTATCTGCCTTTCGTGAAAGTGATTTAGGTAAGCATACGCATGTTATTGGCAAATTGAATGCTACTGAGGAGATTGTTTTTAGTTGGGCAAAAGAAGTGATTTACCAGCAACCACGCACTGTATTGCAAAAAAATTGGTCGGAAACCAGTTATCGGATGCAAGCATTACGAGATAATGCCGATTGCGCCTTGCAAGAATTTGAACGCATTGAAGATAGCAAAGACACAGGGTTATTTGTCGATTTAAGTTATGATCTTGATGAGGATATTGCAGCGCCTTATATTAATACTGGCATCAGACCTGCAATGGCAATTCTGCGTGAGCAAGGGGTGAATGGACAGATAGAAATGGCGGCGGCTTTTGATCGTGCAGGTTTTCAAGCCATTGATGTACACATGACGGATATTATCAGTGGCAAGGTGTCATTGAACGATTTTAAAGGGGTGGTCGCTTGTGGTGGCTTCTCTTATGGTGATGTACTCGGTGCTGGAGGGGGCTGGGCTAAAAGCATTCTGTTTAATCAACGTGCCAAAGATGAATTTAGTCAATTCTTTTTACGTGAGGATGCCTTTGGTTTAGGGGTCTGTAATGGTTGTCAAATGTTCTCACAATTAAAGCACCTTATTTCAGGTGCAGATCATTGGCCACGTTTTTATAAAAATCAATCGGAACAATTTGAAGCACGGGTGGCAATGGTTGAGGTCATGAACTCCCCTTCTATTTTCTTACAAGGGATGCAAGGTTCTAAAATACCAATTCCTGTTGCACATGGAGAGGGGCGAGCCGTTTTTGAAGAGGCAAATAAAGCTCAAACTATCTTGGAATCGGGTTTAGTTAGCCTACGTTATTTAGATAACACAGGAAAACCAACAGAACATTATCCTGAAAATCCAAATGGATCAGTGCAAGGCATTACAGGACTAACCTCAAAAGATGGTCGCTTTACTATTATGATGCCACACCCTGAACGAGCTTTTCGTAGCATCACGAATTCATGGCATCCTGATCATTGGAATGAAGACGGCGCGTGGATGCGTATGTTTAGAAATGCGCGAGCTTGGGTAGAATAAAAAGGATGCTCTGTGTCCTTTTAACATCCGTGTTGTCTATAACTTAGCCCGACGGGGTTTGTTACCCCGTCGGAACGTTTTAAAGAAGCCTTGCAGGAAACTGTGAGGCTTTATTGCGTTTAAGCTAAACGTGTGGACGGATTTACAAAACCCGTCCAGCGAAGGTCCTATTAACAAGTCGGTTAGTCTCAAGAAAAAGGACTGTAGTTTTTCAGATAAATAATTTCCAAATCTAAAGCGTTGAAGCTTTAGCTTGTGCGAACCAGACAAGCTAAAGCTTGAACTCCTACGGAAATTTAATATGTGAATAACTATAAACCTACTAATTTTTTATTCCTAACCACGCTGAATATACTC
>WGBH01000550.1 GCA_015494435.1 Thiotrichaceae bacterium
CCAGAAATAGGACGTTATACTCCTTATCGAAAGGTCAAACAGATATTTCAAAATAGACTTCATACCTCGGAGGAGTTAATCCCTAAATCTGAGATGACCGCCCCTTCTCGACTCTAGTTGCAACTTGGAATAGTTATCAACAGAGAGCGTATAAAACCAAGAGTTTACAGATTTTATATGATTTTTTGGAGCGGTATAAGCACCCAGGGCAATAGCAAACAGAAAAATAAATACTGATTCTTCAGTCACGTAAACCAATCCCTCTACTTAATAAAAAGATCGCAACACTAAAGAGAAGCCCAATAAACACAAATAACAAAGTGAATGTAGCCGTTGGAGTGATATCTGAAATACCTAAAATACCGTAACGAAATCCATTTACCATGTACAAAATAGGATTAAACAACGAAACATCACGCCAAAAAGGAGGCAACATATTCACCGAATAGAAAACCCCACCCAGATAGGTTAAAGGGGTTAAAATAAATATAGGTACAATATTGACCGCATCAAAGCTTTTAGCATAAATAGCATTGATAAAACCCGCAGTAGAGAATAAAAAAGAAGTAAGAATAACCACCAAAAGAGTCATGATGGGGTGTTGAATATTAAGATCAGTAAAAAACAATGCCACCACCGTCACAACAGCCCCTACCCCCAAACCTCGTGCTACTCCCCCGGCAACAAAGCCCAATAGAATAATAATATTAGGGGTTGGAGAGATTAATAATTCTTGCACATTACCGTGCATTTTAGCGGAGAAAAAAGAGGAAACCACATTAGAGTAGGAGTTCGTAATCACCGACATCATAATAAGACCTGGCACAATATAATCAATGTATTGAAAACCACCCATTTTACCAATAGCACGACCAATCAAATTGCCAAAGATAATAAAGTACAAACTCATGGTAATCGCAGGCGGCAAAATAGTTTGTATCCAAATACGTGAAAAACGCAACACTTCTTTAATAAAAACGGCTTTAAAAGCAATCCATATTTCTTTCCAACTCATACGCTCACCTTTTCTTTGTTGTTTTGCGAAATACGCTCCATAAAAAACTCTTCGAGACGATTCCTTTTATTACGCATACTCAGTATCTGAATATTATGTTGATTGAAAAAATCAAAAACAAAATTCAACGAACTGTTTTTATCCAGTTCTATTTCAAGCGTGTTAGCATCCTGAAACTGTATCTTAAATAACTCAGACGATGGTAATGTAGCCATCGGCTCTTTTAAATCAAACACTAATCTTTCCGTTTGCAAATGGGAAAGTAATTGCTTCATATTGCTATTTTCAATCACCTCTCCATTATCCAAAATAGCAATGTTTTTACACATATTTTCTGCTTCCTCCAGATAATGTGTGGTTAGAATAATAGTCGTTCCTGCGCTATTTAATTGCTTTAAAAACACCCACATAGAACGTCTAATTTCGATATCCACTCCCGCCGTTGGCTCATCTAAAATCAATAATTTAGGGTTATGTATTAAAGCGCGAGCAATCATTAAACGTCGCTTCATTCCCCCTGAAAGATTTCGTGCTTTTTGTTTATGTTTATCCCATAAATCCAAATGTTTTAATAATGCCTCTGCACGACGAAAAGCCTCCTTGCGTTGAATACCATAATACCCTCCTTGATTAACAATAATTTCGATAACAGGCTCAAAAATATTGAAATTAAATTCCTGTGGCACAAGACCAATAAAGGATTTCACCATATCTCGCTCAAAATCTAAATCATGTCCAAAGACCTTAATTGTCCCTGATGTTTTATTAACCAAAGAACAGACTGCACCAATAGCGGTTGATTTTCCTGCTCCATTTGCTCCTAATAAAGCAAAAAAGTCTCCCTGCTCAATGGTAAGATCAATACCATTAAGCGCTACCATGCCATTATCATAGGTTTTTTTTAGATTCCTTATTTGCAACGCAGGGGGATTTTTATCTTTTATTAGATTGTCAGAGTTTTTCGCCATAATTTGACCTATAGTTATTTTAATTTCTGGTTGGAGGCGGAGTATAGATTGTTCTGCTAGTTCCTAAAAGGTCTATAAATATGAAATTAATTCCC
Organism: Thiotrichaceae bacterium; assembly: GCA_015494435.1. Taxonomy (GTDB): domain Bacteria; phylum Pseudomonadota; class Gammaproteobacteria; order Thiotrichales; family Thiotrichaceae; genus JAGLBW01. The sequence continues at coordinate 2,079 of WGBH01000550.1, forward strand.
ATTATTCTGATTCTTTTATTAGTATTATTACTGGCATCACTCGCCTTAAACTACTACTTTTACAAAAAGGCTCTACTGAGGATCTATACTGAAAAGCTTGATCCAATCGGCTCAAATTACTATCCCGTCTCATCCTCCCCAGCTCCATCTGACACAAACAAAAGGCTTAAACCACGCCTTATGTTTTATGGTGATTCACGCGCATTAAGCTGGCCAAATCCTGCACTTGAGCAGTATGAATTTATTAATAGAGCCATTGGCGGACAGACTTCGATACAAATAGTTTCAAGATTTCAACAACATGTTGTCGCGCATCAGCCTGATATAATAATACTCCAGCTTTGCGTCAATGATTTGAAAATGATTCCGCTTTTTCCCAAGCAAGAAAAAGAGATTATAAGCAACTGTAAAAATAATCTGCAACAACTGCTGCAGCTAGCACAGAATATCAAGGCCAAAGTCGTTTTAAGCACTGTCTTTCCTTTAGGAGATGTTTCCCTAATGCGTAAAGCGTTTGGCATTAGAGAAACACCGATTATCAAAGCCATTGATGAAATTAACACTTATATCCACTCATTAGCTGATGATAAGACGGTTATTCTCGATGCTTATAGCTTATTAAAAGGTGAGGCTAAGAAGATTGATCCTCGCTATAGCCAAGATTGGTTGCATCTTAATGCAAGTGGCTATGAAATTTTAAATACTGAATTAGTAAATCTATTAGACAACAAAAGCCATGAATAAAATTGCCTTTATAAGCCATCCTGATTGTTCAAAACATGATATGGAATCTGATCATCCTGAATCCCCACTGCGGATTAACAGCATTGTGAATCATATTATTGAAGCAGATTTAGCCCCTTTTTTGCATTATATGCACGCACCTTTAGCAGAGCTTGAGCAAATTGAACTGGCACATACTGAAGAGCATATCGCTTTTATTTTTGATAATACCCCTAAGACGGGATTTTTCACTATTGATCCTGATACGCGCATGGGTATTTACACTCTAAATGCTATTTTACATGCATCAGGAGCAGTTGTTAAAGCGACCGATATTGTAATGTCAGGAGAGTATCGGCATGCCTATTGCAATGTACGTCCACCAGGACATCATGCTGAAAAAAATCAGCCAATGGGATTTTGCTTCTTTAATAATATTGCTATTGGGGCGCTGTATGCATTGGAGCATTATAATTTGTCGCGAGTTGCGATTGTTGATTTTGATGTTCATCATGGTAATGGCACCGAAGACATTGTGGCACATCATGACAATATTCTGTATTGCTCCACCTTTCAATCCCCTTTGTATCCAGATAAAGCCGCTAAGTCGCAACAAGGAAAATTAGTGAATGTTCCACTTAAAGCACAAACAGGTAGTACAGAGTTTCGTCAAGCAATACGTGATGATTGGTTGCCTGAGCTGGAAGCCTTTCAACCTGAGCTGATATTTATTTCAGCAGGTTTTGACGCACATCGCGATGAGTTTATTGCAGGACTCAATCTAGTGGAAGATGATTTTGAATGGGTCACAAAAAAGCTCTGTCAATTAGCCGATAAAACAGCTCAGGGACGTATTGTTTCGGCTTTAGAAGGTGGTTATGAGTTATCAGCTTTAGGGCGCAGTGCTGTGGCACATATTAAAGCATTGATGCTGTATTAAGAACTAAAATACTCAATATTAAAGACGGAGGTGGGTGTGATATAATCCTTTAATCTACAAAAAACAGGAATTAAAATGGCGCAGGCAACAATAAAAAAGGCTAAACCAAAAAAGAGCAAATGGTTTCGACACCTGATTGATTTTTTAATTATTATGATGCTAATTATTGCCTTTAGATCATGGCAACAACGCAGTATGGTGTCGGGTGTTGCGCCTGAAATTCAAGGCGTGTTGATGGATGGCACGATTACAGAGCTTAAACAATACCGTGGCAAGCCTGTCTTATTGCATTTTTGGGCAACATGGTGTCCTTTTTGTAAATTAGAAGAAGGTAGTATTACAGAAATTGCTAAAGACTGGCCCGTTTTAACCATTGCCTATGAATCAGGCGATAAAGCAAAAATTGAAAAGCATTTAAAAGAACGAGGTCTTGAAAACTGGGCTGTTATTTCTGATCCTGAAAGTCGCTTAGGTGAGTTATACGGTGTTTCCAGCGTACCAACTTCTTTTATTATTGATGCCAATGGCAATATCCGTTTTCGTGAAGCAGGTATAACCAGCGGTTGGGGTTTACGAGCACGTCTTTGGTATGCCGATATGATGCCAAATCCTGAAGTTAAAGAACCTGTTAAAAACACAGAAAAAGCGGTTGTGCCTGCACAATAATTAATGCTTTATCCAAACAAAGAATACCCCTATTACCGTCTGTCGATATTTTACCTATTCTTTTTTAGTGCGCTAGGGTCTTTTGTCCCCTATTGGTCTTTATATCTTGAATATTTAAAATTTAGCCCCGCTGAAATTGGCGAGCTAATGGCAATTGCCATGGCAAGTAAAATCATTGCGCCCTACCTATGGGGCTGGCTGGCAGATCATAGTGGTCAGCGGATACAAATCATACGCTTCACCGCCTTTTTATCCGCTTTAGTGTTTGCAGGGATCTTTATTCAACAGGATTATTATTGGGTTGCCTTGGTAATGGCCTGTTTTGGCTTCTTCTGGAATGCCTGTTTGCCCTTATTTGAAGGTTTAACCCTTAATTATCTCGGGGATAATACGGTTGAATACAGCCATATTCGCATTTGGGGTTCAATTGGTTTTATTATTGCCGTGGTAAGCCTACCATTCGCTTTTAATCTCTATAGTTATGGCATTATTCCTATTATCTTATTTATCTGTTTGATCTTAATGACCCTAGCGACCTTTCTAGTTGCTGATAAATCTTACCCTATCACATCATACTCACAAAAAAACATCTGGGAAATGACCCGTCAACCTATTGTCATCGCCTTTTTAGTCGTTTGCACCTTACAAGTCGCAAGTCATGGTACCTATTACACCTTTTTCAGTATTTATCTAAAAGATCATGGCTACTCCTCAGAAATGATTGGCTGGATGTGGGCATTAGGTGTCATTGCCGAGATTATACTATTTATGGTAATGCATCGCATTTTAAAACGCTATAACGCAGGAATTTTATTAGCGTTAGCACTACTAGGAACAGCCTTGCGGTGGCTTTTACTCGCCTACTACGTGGATATCTTTTGGATATTATTATTAGTACAAATATTACACGCCATTAGCTTCGGACTCTTTCATGCCGCAGCCATTCATCTAGTCCATGACTTATTTCCAGAACAACTACAAAGCAGAGGACAAGCATTATATGCAGGACTCTGTTTTGGAATCGGCGGTGTCGTAGGGAATTTATTAAGTGGCTATGGATGGGAATCAATAGGTGCTATAGACACCTTCTTATTATCAGGGGTAATTGCTTTGGCTGGCAGCATCATTGCATGGGCGTTTATAGCAAAATATAAAATTAAATAACAATCAATCATAAATAATTGAAATATATGGATAGTTCTTACACCACATCACGTGACTAAATAAGAATTTAATCACGCGATATTGGTATTAATCGGATCAATCAGACAAAAATAAGTTAGGAAATTACAACAGAGATTTAATAAAGCGAAACATATCATCTAGTGAGGACGTCGCAAAAATATAGCGCATGGCTTCCTCTATCTGTTTTTCTTCCATTGCAAAAACACAATCTAACTGTTCTTGGCTTAAAGCAGAAAATTTAGTCTCTAATAAAAAAACAAGACTCTTCGCTTTACCTTCTAGCTCACCCTTTATTTTCCCTTTCGCCTCCCCTATCGCTTTGCCTATCGCTTTGCCTATCGCTTTACCTTCTGCTTTGCCTTTTGCTTTACCTTTTGCCTCCGCCTCGGCGTACCAGCCTTGTATTGTTTCTGCTAACATACTATTTACTCCTTCTAAGGTACTAATCTCAGGAAATATTGCATCGGGTTGCTGTTTTGGTAGTGCTATTTCCGTTAACCAGAGCGCAAACGCACGATTTAACGATTCCTGTTCTGGCATATTAAGCCAATCGATGAGATGACTCAATACCTCACGAATTATCGGCTTTACTTTGACTCTTTTCCAATCGAAAAAGTGCCACAACCAGATTTTTTAAGGGAATCAGATCACTGACATCCAATGCTTTATGCCACGCTGTTTTCCCATTATAAAGCACCAATGGTAAAACAGGGGGAAGTTTAGGATAGCCCGTGGTTTTATCTTTTGTAAACTGTTTCGTTTCATATAAATCCAAATACAATAAGCCTAAATAGGTCATCATTCGCAATGGCATTGATGCATCAGGTCTGG
>WGBH01000551.1 GCA_015494435.1 Thiotrichaceae bacterium
CGCTCTTTTTAAACTGTGTAATCCAATCAAACTAAAAAGTGCTAACGATTTCCTTCTATTAAATAGAAAGCTTCAAGTAGAGATTAATAGTATCTCTACTTGAAGTGGAATAGTGATGCAGGTAAAGAGTAACTATCAAGTGTTACTCAAACGATGAAGTTTAGATTTATAGATATTTGTAGGTTTTTCTTGTCGGCTGAATTGAGAAGACCAATGATAAATAAGCTTTTCCAATGTTTAATAAATTCTTGTAGGCGCTCTTTTCGTAATAAAAAAATCAATAAACATAAAGTCGCGATAGTGACACGAATCGCAATCAGTACGACAGGACCAAAATGTTCCGCTGTTGCACGCATAAAAATAAAAGAGCTACCCCAAATAGCGGCGAGTAGGATAAGTAATAAAATATCTGTTAATTTCATTTAAACAGTGCTTTCCAACTGTCTTTGCCTGATGTTTTTTCAATTGCGTTCATACGTTCAATATGCATCGCTTCTTCCTCTTGATTGGCTTTAATCACTTTTAGCGCATCGCTATTGATTGTAAGAGGGCGTATTCCTGATGCATTATTCGTTAAAGAATTCTCTGAGATATTTGATAAGGAGAGGGCTACTTGTCCGCCTGTCATGGCAAGATAAACATCGCCTAATATTTGTGAATCTAATAAAGCGCCATGCAGTGTGCGATGCTTATTATTGATATCATAGCGTTTACAAAGTGCATCCAGACTATTGCGTTGTCCAGGATGCCGATTTCGTGCCATAACCAAGGAATCTGTAATGGTGCAGATTGTTTCTAAATGCTCAAATTTTTCGCCTGTTTTTTGATAATGTAAATCCAGCTCGTAATTTAAAAAACCAATATCAAACGGTGCATTATGAATAATCAGTTCAGCACCTTGGATATACTCAATAAACGTCTGAGTGATTTGCTCAAAGCGTGGTTTATCCGCAAGAAATTCTTGAGTAATACCATGAACCGCTAATGCTTCTGGGTCTATTTCACGATCAGGTTGAATGTATTGCTGATAATCATTGCCCGTCATTTTACGGTCGATCATTTCTACACAACCTATTTCAATAATGCGATGACCGTCTTTGGTTTCTAGACCTGTGGTTTCTGTATCCAGTAAAATTTGTCTATTCATTCATTACCACCTTTTTCATCCATCGCACGATTTGCTAAGGCATCTACGCGATCATTTTCAATATGACCACTGTGTCCTTTGACCCATTTCCAATCAATGTGATGCTTTTGGGTCGCTTTGTCTAAGCGTTGCCATAGGTCTTTATTTTTAACGGGTTGTTTAGAGGCTGTTTTCCAGTCACGCTTTTTCCAGTTAATCATCCAGAGAGTAATTCCCTTTCTAACATATTGGGAATCAGTGGTTAAAATAACATCACAAGGCTCTGTTAATGTTTCCAAGCCTTTAATAGTAGCCATTAGCTCCATGCGATTGTTAGTCGTTTCGGCTTCATAACCATAAAGCTCTTTTTCATTTTTACCATAACGCAATAACGCTCCCCAACCACCAATACCAGGGTTTCCTCGGCAACCACCATCTGTAAAAAGTTCTACCGTTTTTTTATTTGTCATTATATTTACAATTTAATTTTGAAAATGAGTTCGTCGCACCCGCTGTGCGGTGCGATTAAGAGCAACTTTTCCACCTGTTAAGACAAAAGGTGTTTCCCATACTTTTTTATGCGGACGTATAGCAACTACATGTTTTTTAGCATGAATAATATAAAGGCTACCGAGTATTGGCCATAATTTTTTACCCCATTTTTCTAACCATGCGCTTCCTGTAAATAGTTTTTTATTTTTTATATTGGGGCGAAAACCTAAATAATTGACCTCTAAAGTCTCAAAGCCTAATAAAGAAAACCAATCACGAACATGCGAGAGGCTTCGTGTTCTGTATTGTTTTAGCTTAGAGGGTGGATAATTTTTTTTTGTCTGCTGAGCATCTTTATTTTTTTTTCGTAATAATTTTAAAGAGCGTTTTGCCCCTGTGAGTGCATAAGGATTAAAACCAATAAGAATACAATGCCCTTCGGGTACTAAAACACGATCAATTTCACGCAAAACTTGATGTGGATTATGAGAACATTCTAAAACATGGCTAGCAATGACGAGATCCACCTCATCTGTTGCAATAGGTAGCTGTTCAGGTATTGCTATTAAGTCATTGTTCGTTGTATCACAGCTTAGTGAAAAACCTGCTGAAACTCTTGAGTTTTTTAAAAATTCTTTGCGTCCGCCTAAAATGCCTAAATTTAAACAATAATAGCCAAAAATTTCTGATAAATAGTCAGAAATAATAGCATCAAGAGTAACTAGTGCTTGCTGTCCAGCAAGACCTTGATACCACATAGCACAATTTTTCACTCTATTTTTGTTTGTATTCATTTTTGGAATCTCCTTAAGAGAGGGGCAAGTAAAACATTTGTGGTTATTTCCTGATAAATTTAGGCTTAATAGAATAAATTTGTTAAAGGATGGATAGAGGCTTTGTCTTAAATTAATAGTCTAAATGTTCTTTCCGATAAGCAACATCACTAATTCAGCTTATGTTCAATCAAATCCAATAGAATGGTTTGTCTATAAATATAATAAAATGAAGCTGTGGAATGCGCATCACCCAATCTAACAATTTGATGCATGAACCTAATTAATAAAAATAAAATAGCACGGCTAACATTAAATAAAAACAACAAAAATCAACGATGTTTGGGGTTACTAATATGTACCATCAAAGAAAACTGGCAGTGGCTGTCTCTGCTGCCTTAGCTATTTCTGTATTGTCAGGTTGTAGTACAAATAATACGATGAAGAAGTCTTCTTCATACGAACATGCAATGGGAGATGTGGAGTTTCATAAAGCGGCTCATTTGTTAATGAAGTCGAATCCATCTCAAGTAGTGTCTCAAGGCGCTAATATTCAAAAAGCATCTTATCATCCTATTCGTACCGCTGTCAGGATAAAAAAAGCATCTTATCATCCTATTCGTACCGCTGTCAGAGTAAAAAAAGCATCTTATCATCCTACTCGTACCGCTGTCAGAGTAAAAAAAGCATCTTATCATCCTACTCGTATTGCTGTCAGAGTAAAAAAAGCATCTTATCATCCTACTCGTATTGAACGTCCACGTAAAATAGGTATTGTTAAGGATCTTGAAAAAGCAGCTGTCCTATTAGGAGTAAGGAAAAAACCTAGACGAATCCAAGCTATTTATCGTCCTGCAAAAAGTAGCCAAGTTTACCGCCCACAACTTATAAAAGTAGCAAATCTGCTTGGAGTCAATGCAAAAAACAATCAGGCAAGGCAACAATTTGTGGCACAACAAGCGCAGACTCAAGTGCAACAACAGCTAGCCCGTGGCAATGATAATATGTGGCATCGTATCTACCGTGGTCAGAAAATGGGAAGCTACGCCAAGCATCCTAAAGTTCGTCGTTTTATCAGGCACTATGCAAGTAATCCTGAACGCTTAAACCGTATAACTAAGCGTGCTTCTAATTATTTATTTATGGTCGTTGCGGAGCTAGAACGGCGTAGAATGCCCACCGAATTAGCTTTGCTCCCTTTTGTGGAGAGTGCTTATGTTAATACTGCTCGATCTCACGCGGCAGCGGCTGGAATGTGGCAATTTATCCCTTCGACAGGGCGATTATATGGTCTTAAACAACGGCGTGGTTATGATGGACGGATGGATTCTTTTGAAGCGACGCGTGCAGCATTAGATTATTTACAAAAGCTAAATAGAGACTTTAACGGTGATTGGTTTTTATCGCTTGCAGCTTATAATGCAGGAGAAGGGCGTGTACAGCGCGCAATAGATTATAATCGCCGCAAAGGACGACCGACAAATTACTGGAGTTTACTCCTACCTAAGGAAACAAAAGAATATGTACCGCGTTTATTAGCTTATAAAGAAATTATTCATCATCCTGAACGCTATGGTATACGTCTACCTAGGGTAACTAGCCGACCTGCTTTAGTACCTGTGTGGGTTAATAAGGTGATAGATTTACGCAAGGTAGCACGTGAAGCTGGATTACCGACCTATACGTTAACCGCATTAAACCCAAGCTATTTGAGGGGTATTACAACGCCTCGGTTATCTAAACGCATTATTTTACCTGCTCGCTATGCAGGTCATTTACACCATATTATTCGAAAAATGCCAAGCGCAAAAGACGCCAATTACCGTTACGCCCGTTATACCAAAAGATACAGTAAAAAACACTCAAGCAAGCGCTATAAAAAATCAAAGCGAAGTAATAGACGTGTTATTACTCATCGTATACGTCGTGGTGAAACCTTATATAAAATTGCTTTGCGTCATGGAACAACGGTACAGAAAATTATGCGTATGAATAAACTTCGTTCTTCTAAAGTACAAGCAGGAAGACGGCTTAAGATTGCAAGTAATAGAAGCGGAAAAAGTTATTCTTGAGATTAAAGGCATAAGGGAATAAGTCTTTATAGACTGTGCAAGAATATTGCTACAGTCTATAAAGTATCCATAAGGTCAATCATAAATTCTGTATCTTCTTGCGTTTGCTCTTCCCAGCCTGTTAGTCCCATTGCTTTAAGCACATCTGCACCGACAAGAAAAACCTACAAATATCTATAAAATAGTATAAGAAAATCTATAAATCTAAACTTCATCGTTTGAGTAACACTTGATAGTTACTCTTTACCTGCATCACTATTCCACTTCAAGTAGAGATACTATTAATCTCATATTGAAGCTTTCTATTTAATAGAAGGAAATCGTTAGCACTTTTTAGTTTGATTGGATTACACAGTTTAAAAAGTTAGTAAGATTAAATTCCGCAATGAATTAAATGGAATTATTAGTGTCATAATTTATATTAATGACAAAATTGGGGTATACACCTATGGTAAAGCTTAAAAACGATCGTTTTTTGCGTGCATTACTGAAGCAACCTGTTGATACAACACCCGTTTGGATTATGCGACAAGCGGGTCGCTATCTTCCTGAATACCGCGCTACGCGTGAAAAAGCAGGAAGCTTTATGGATTTATGCAAAAATGCTGACTTAGCCAGTGAAGTGACTTTGCAACCCTTAGAGCGTTTTGACCTAGATGCCGCTATTTTATTTTCTGATATTCTAACCATACCTGACGCAATGGGACTAGGTTTATATTTTGCTGAAGGAGAAGGTCCACGTTTTAAGAAAGTTATTACTAATCGTCGTGATGTTGAATCCATTGGTATTCCTGATCCTGAGATGGAATTAGAATATGTGATGAATGCGGTACGAACTATTCGCCGTGATTTAAACGGTAGTGTTCCGCTGATAGGTTTCTCAGGTAGTCCTTGGACGCTTGCTACTTATATGGTGGAAGGTGGCTCAAGTAAAGATTTTGGTCGTGTCAAAGGCATGATGTACGATGATCCAATTGCCATGCATTTATTACTTGAAAAATTAGCAGAAAGTGTCGCCTCCTACCTAAATGCACAAATAGCAGCAGGCGCACAAGCGGTGATGATCTTTGATACTTGGGGTGGTTTATTGACCCCAAAAACTTACAAAGAATTTTCTCTGAATTATATGCAACGTATTATTGATAGATTACAAAGTGAAGCCGATGGGCACGAAGTACCTGTTACCTTATTTACTAAAGGGGGAGGACAATGGCTAGAAACAATGGCCGAAACAGGTTGTACTGCATTAGGTTTAGATTGGACTATTAATATTGCTGATGCTAAAGCCCGTGTTGGTGATCAAGTTGCCTTGCAAGGTAATTTGGATCCTTGTGTTTTATACGGTTCAGCAGATACTATTCGCCAACAAGTGCGTCAAATAATTGCTGATTTTAATGGCAATACAGGACATATCTTTAATTTAGGGCATGGTATCCATCAACATATTAAGCCTGATAATGTCAAAGTGCTGGTTGATGCAGTGCATGAGTTTGGTAAAGCTACTCCAGAGAAATAAGGATCACTAAAATAACTGTTCAGGCATTTCAGCACCTTCTTTTTGAAACTGCTTATAAATTGCTTCTAAGGTAGTATCATCTATCTCTGTATTGTTTGATGAGTTTTGCTGTGACTGGGTAGGTAAGGATGTATTACTTAATGATTGCTGTAAATTTTTTCTCTGCAACCTCAATGCTTGATACCTAGCTTGTTGTCTACGCAAAGCATTTTTACGTCGTTGTTTTGCTTCACGAATTAAGCGTTCTTTATGCCGCGGTGTTGTTGCTTTCGCTAAGGCTGCTTGCAATTGTAAGTCCTCTTCTTTAAATAAATCGCCTTCAGATGCTTGTAGATAAGCTAAATAGTCTTCATCGCTTGGAATTTGTTTTGAAGTTAGACTTTCTTTAATCGTTTTGACAGTCAACCCTGTAGGTTGAAAACCTGATATTGCATCTAAGGTTATATCAATGAGTCCCTTAGGGCGTGGATAGGGTCTACTTTTACTATTTTTCAGAGCAACTTTCATAAAATCAATCCATACAGGCAAGGCTGCGTGAGTTGCTGTTTCACGCTTGCCTAAAGGTTTTAATTGATCGAATCCAATCCAAACTGTGGTTACTTTTTTGGCCGTAAAACCACAAAACCATGCATCTTTTTGATCGTTGGTTGTTCCCGTTTTTCCTGCTATATCAGAACGTTTTAAAATTCTTCCTGCACGTGCTGCTGTACCTACTCTCGCAACATCTTGTAACATACTGACAATTTGATAATTGACATAAGGCTTCATAATGCGTGGAGCAAATTTAGAATCGCGGGGTTGAGTTGCTAATTTTTCTGTTTCATCTTCGCTTATATCAATTTGATCTAGCGAACTAATAGGGCAATGAGTACAGGCTATTTTGGGTTTTGCTTGGTAAAGTATACGATGGTCTTTATCCACAATTTTACGGATAAAATAATTATCAACTTTATAACCACCATTAGCAAAAGTAGCATAAGCCGTTGCCATTTTAAGCGGTGTTGAAGAGCCTGTACCCAATGCGAGGGTTAGATTAGCGGGTAAAGCACTTTTTTTAAAACCAAATCGAGTGGCATATTGTATCGCATAATCAATGCCAATTTTTTGTAATAAGTGAATGGAAACTAAATTTTTAGATTTAGCAAGTGCAACCCGTAAACGGGTTAAACCACCAAATTTATGTCCATAATTGTGTGGATTCCATTTACTTCCAGGGATTCTCATTGGCGCATCATCAATCAAACTAGCTGGGGAATACCCTTTGGCAAGTGCTGCACTATAAATAAACGGTTTAAAGCTAGAACCAGGTTGACGCTTAGCCTGTATGGCGCGATTAAATTTACTATAAGTAAAATCAAAACCACCTGCTATAGCACGAATAGCCCCATCTTTGGGATCAAGAGACACTAAAGCGCCCGTCACTCTAGGAATTTGTGTTAGCTTCCATATCCCTTTTTGAGTTTTTTGTAAACGTACAATATCGCCTTTCATCAAAACATCACTAACTTTTTTGATCTTTTTGCCGCGTCTATTTTCATTTTTAAATCGTCGCGCCCATTTCACCTGTGCTAATGCCAGTGTAATGGGCGCAGTTTGTTGTGCGATATGCAATATTGCCTGTTTTTCGTCTACTTTAATCACCACTGCTGGGATAATATCTGCATAGGTTTTATAGCTTTTTAACTTTTTATTTAATTTAGCACTATCATCGAATTTACCTAAATCAATTTTATCTTCAGCACCTCTGTAACCATGACGATGCGTGTATTTAAGCAAATGATGACGCAATGTTTGCAATGCCAGTTCCTGCTCATTACTGTCGAGTGTGGTGTAAATATTTAAGCCTAGCTTATAAATATGATCAACCCCATAGCGTTTAATAGCATCCGCTCTCGCCATTTCTGCCATATAAGGCGCATAGGTTTGTGTTGCAGCATGATGAATTTTTGCCGATATTTTTTCATTAACAGCTTGCGTATATTCAGCTTGTGTAATGTAATTTTGCTCCAACATACGTTGCAAAATATAGTTACGACGTTGTTTAGCACGTTTAGGGCGATTGATTGGATTGTATCGAGAGGGAGCTTTAGGTAGCCCTGCAATCATAGCAGTTTGTGCGAGCGTTAATTGATTGAGTTTTTTGCCGTAATAAATTTCAGCCGCAGAACCAACCCCATAAGCGCGTTTGCCTAGGAATATTTTGTTGAGATAAAGCTCTAAAATTTCTGACTTACTAAGTTCCTTTTCTATTTTAATGGCCAGATACATTTCTTTGATCTTACGATCCAAGGTTCGTTCAGGGGTTAAAAAGAAGTTTCGTGCTAATTGCATTGTAATAGTACTTGCACCTTGGCTCACTTTTCTATTTTTAAAAGTGGTGACAATTGCACGCACCATCCCTCGAATATCAACCCCTTTATGTTCATAAAAACGGGCATCTTCAATGGCAATAAAGGCATTAATCATCCGTTGAGGCACTTCTTTTATGCTTATAGGACGACGACGAAAGCGCCCAAATTCAGCAATTAATTTATCTTCTTTGCTATAAACCCTTATTGGTAATTGTAATTGTGCAGTGCGAAGCTCTGTTACTGAGGGCAATTTAGGGGTGTAGTAAAAATAAGAACCTGCAATGGCAACAATGCCTAAAGCAAGGAGGATAATTAACGGAGCAAATATCCGCTTAAATATTGTCACAAGAAAACGCAGCATAACTTTTTGTTTTTGTTCAAATTTCAAGAGGGCTTAGTAAGACAGCCATAAAACACCGTCCGTCATACGGTATAGGGAATAGCAGTATAGAGGGTAGACTATTTAGAC
>WGBH01000552.1 GCA_015494435.1 Thiotrichaceae bacterium
CTATTAGTCGGTAATAGCTCACGCGATGATGCGGCTGTCTATGATATTGGAAACGGCATTGGCATTATCAGCACTACAGATTTTTTTATGCCTATTGTTGATGATCCTTTTACCTTTGGACAAATCGCAGCAACCAATGCAATCAGTGATATTTATGCAATGGGTGGTAAACCGATTATGGCGATCGCAATCTTCGGCTGGCCGATTAATAAACTACCTCCCGAGATTGGACAGCAAGTAATTGAAGGAGGTAGAAAGGTTTGTCAGGATGCTGGCATTAGTTTAGCAGGTGGGCACAGTATTGATGCACCTGAGCCTATTTTTGGCTTAGCGGTAACAGGAATGATTAATATTGATCACCTAAAACCTAATAATACCGCAAAAGCAGGTGATTATATTTTTCTAACCAAGCCATTAGGTATTGGCGTTTTAACCACCGCTCAAAAGAAGAAAAAAATCAAAGAAGAACATATTAAGCTTGCTATTGAAACCATGTGCCAATTAAATAAAATCGGCTCTGAATTATCAAAAATTAAAGGGGTGAATGCCATTACTGATGTGACAGGTTTTGGTTTAGCGGGTCATTTACGTGAAGTCTGTGAAGGAAGCGGGTTAAATGCCCTCCTTGATTTTGATAAAATACCTCTGCTCAGCCATGTCAATGAATACCTTGATATGGGTTGCACTCCAGGCGGAGCGGGGCGCAACTTTGAAAGCTTTGGACATGTTCTAGGAAAGATAACACAACGACAACGTGAAATATTATGCGACCCTCAAACCAGCGGTGGTTTACTCATTATGGTAAGTGAAAAAGGTATTCAAGAGTTCCTAGAGATTACTCAAAAAAATGGTCTGATATTAGAACCAATCGGGCAATTGCTAGAAGCTTCTGATCCTAAAAAAAGCTGTATTCACTTAAAATAAACAGTCAATATTTATACTAAAAATACCATTTTAGGCATCCTTCATTCCCTAGTTAACACCTTCTACCCTAAAGAAATGTAAGATTTATCTTATACCGATAGACGAGGAGGATAAAACAACATAACAAATATCCGCCTCGCCTCACAGCATCAACATGGAAAAGATAAATCTTTCAGTCTTTGTCTAACTCGTTTTTATAATAGTGCCAATAAACGTTCTTGCTCTAAACGCGCCCCAAAGGTAGTAACAATTTCAGCCGCCGCATGGGCTGCTAATTTTCCTGCTTCCTTATCACTATACCCCTGTGTTAAACCATACATAAAAGCACCTGCAAACATATCGCCCGCGCCATTGGTATCAATTGCGCTAACCTGCTTTGCATTAACAGAGGTTTGTTTTCCATTGGAAATAATAGTCGCCCCATTTTTCCCTTGAGTAATCACAATTTTCTTAGCAATTGCCTTCAATGCAGAAATTGCATCCTCTAAATTATTGGTTTCAGTATAAATTTGTGCCTCTTCTTCGTTACAGAATAAAACATCCACACCTTCTGCAATGATTTCTGCGACTCCCTCCTTAAAATACGTCACCATTGCTGGGTCTGAAAAAGTAAAAGCTGTTTTTACATTATTCTCAGCTGCTACTTTACGCGCTGCAATAGCAGCATCACGAGAGCAATCAGACGTTACTAAATAGCCCTCAATATAAAGGTACTCTGCATTGATTAATTCCTCAAAATGTAGGTCAGTTTCACAAAAATCAGAAGTAATCCCTAAATAGGTATTCATGGTACGCTCAGCATCTTCAGTGACCATGACTATACATTTTCCTGTTACCCCACTGCCTTGAACTTGATCAAGTTTAGTTTCAACTCCTGCTTGATGTAGGTCTTTCATATAAAAATCCCCCCCTTCATCATCCGCTACTTTACAGGCATAAAACGTTTTACCACCCAATTGGCTAATCGCAACAATGGTATTAGCCGCTGAACCTCCTCCTGTACGTTTTTTTAAACCAAAGGTATTGATCAGACTTTCCGATAAATACTGCTGTTTATCTTCTTCTATAAGCGTCATTAGACCCTTTTCTATATTATTTTCCTTTAGAAATTCGTCTGATACGCCAAATTCCATATCAACAAGCGCATTGCCGATTCCATAAACGTGGTATTTCATAATCTATTATTTTCCTTGATTGATTAAAAATAAGTCCACCTTAAGCAAATAAGCACATTAACTTATCTGTTGCTTGCCTTCAGGTAGCTTAGGGAAGCAGAGTGTAATAGTGCTCACAGTAAAATACTATTAAGCATCTTTATAAAACCATGTGTTTTTTAACCAAAGACCTTATAATATTAAAGGAATAGCAGGCTTATATTTTACGGAAAACCAACTTGTTTTATGAGTATAATACCCAATATCGGTATTCAACGTTAATTAATGAACTGAAGCTTGTTCAAACTGTCTTAAATGATAATATTTGGATAATTTTCTGGTTCCTAAGGCACACGCATGAAATAACAAAGATACATTACTTATTTGAAATTTCCTAATAGTAGACTTTTTGTCTGCTACAATAATATTTAAGGCAGAAAATAGTATTTATGGCGAACTCACACGAATCGGATCACGATTTAGGTTTGGCGGTAGAGGAATCCCGCCCGAAGATTAAAGAACCACCACGATATAAAGTTATCCTATTGAATGATGATTTCACACCAATGGACTTTGTAGTCGAAGTTTTGCAAAATTA
>WGBH01000553.1 GCA_015494435.1 Thiotrichaceae bacterium
CAGTTATACAGTAATATGCATGAATTAAACTCCTTAATTAATCCGAAGAAGAATAAAAATAAACAAGTGAGTTTTGATTTTAATCATATTATTCAATCAGCATTTGAAACGGTTTCTTCTGAAAATAACCCATCTATTACCTATAATAAACAATTAAGCTCCGTACCTGCTATTCAAGCGAGCTCTATTGACTTGTATCAAATAACAGTAAAGCTATTGCAGCAATCAGCAAGTACATGGAAACCAGGTGATGAAAGTATTTTTATAAAAACATGGGCAACAGGACACTATGCTAATCTATGTTTAAGTCTTTCAGGATATGAGAATATTGAAGCGCTCTATGCTGACGAAGCACTCATCGGGTTGAGTGAATTAATAGAGAAAAATAACGCCATCTTAAAACTCACCCCTAGAGAAAACGGTAAAAGCGCCATTGCTTGGGTTTCCTTTCCTTATCAGCAGTCAACTCCCTCAGCTAAAAACAGAAGGACTTGAATCGTGAGATTGAGCCTCGTAACCAGATAAAAATACAGCTCTATTGCTCTTTTTTTCAGATGAAAATTTGGCGAAGCTATTGACTAGCTATGGTAGGCTCTAACTTAGAATGTACTTTTTTAGTGGAGATAAATGATGGAATGGGCAGAGGTTATAGAGAATCCTTTTTTAAAAGATTTACCCTTCAAGATTGAGCTGAATAAATGGGGGCAACTTCTAATGAGTCCTGCAAGTAATGATCACGGTCTTCGTCAATCCGATATAGTTATCAAAATACACAACAATAAAAAATCAGGGCGGATAATTACTGAATGCTCTGTTCAGACACCAGAGGGTGTAAAAGTGGCTGATGTTGCATGGCTTTCTGATCAGTTTATTGAAAAACATGGGTTTAAAACCCCCTATACAGTAGCGCCTGAAATATGTGTTGAAGTTATTAGCCCGTCAAACTCAAAGCTACCGATGGAGCAAAAGATAAAATTATATCTTCAACAAGGTGCGCTAGAAGTCTGGTTATGCGATAAAAACGGGAAAGTCTCTTATTTTTCTAAAGATGGACAAATGAAAAGTTCTAAGGAAATAACAGGGAGTTTATAATTTTCTCTGGTTACAAGACTGCTAATCAGATAAATCAAATTAAAAAAAGACTATTTTCATCCTTAATGAACAGACAATAATGAACCAAAAACAAATCAAGCAACTAGAAGCCAATCTCTGGGATAGTGCCGATAACCTCCGCGCCAATTCCAAACTCACCGCCGCTGAATACAAAGACCCCGTGTTAGGTCTCATTTTATTACGCTATGCCCAAAACCGTTATGAACGCGCCAAACAGGAAATAGAAGCCAATATTCCCGATAGCCCACGCGGTAAGCGTCAGCCCACCGAGGCGGATTATTTGGCGGCAGGGGCAATGATGTTGCCTGAACAATCGCTGTATGATTATCTCGCCAACTTGCCCGAAGCGGATGATATTAGCGAAGCAGTCAATACCGCGATGCGCTTAATTGAAGAAAAATACCCCGATCTTGCGGGTATTTTACCCCGTAATTATCAAGAGCTGGATGCAACACTATTGCGTGATTTGATTCGTGTGTTTAATGAAGATGCAGTTAAAAATCTCACAGGTGATGTATTTGGGCGTATTTACGAATACTTTTTAATGAAGTTTTCCATGAGTGGTGCTGGGGCGCAAGAAGGCGGCGAGTTCTTTACTCCTCCCTCACTGGTACAGCTTATTGTCAATATGATTCAGCCTGATCACGGCATTATTCACGACCCTGCCTGTGGTTCGGGTGGACTATTTGTACAAACAGGGCATTTTATTAAAAATCATAAAAATAAAAGCATTAATGAAGCGATTACTTGTTATGGCACAGAATTAAAATCAAATAACACCCGACTGGCTAAAATGAACCTTGCCATACACGGCATTGAAGGCAAAATCATTGAAAGCAACAGCTTTTATACTGACCCACATCATCTGGTGGGAAAATGTGATTTTGTGATGGCGAATCCTCCTTTTAATGTCAATAAGGTGGATAAAAAAAGTGATTTTGTTAAAAATGACAAACGCCTGTTTGATGATGTGGGCATACCTAAAGCCGATAATGGCAACTATCTATGGATTCAGTATTTCTACCATTATCTAAACGAACAAGGGCGTGCAGGTTTTGTGATGGCAAGCTCGGCAACCGATGCAGGCAATACTGAAAAAGCGATTCGCAAAAAACTGATTGAAACAGGGGCGGTCGATTGTATTGTCGCGGTGGGCAATAACTTCTTTTACACCCGCTCTTTACCC
>WGBH01000554.1 GCA_015494435.1 Thiotrichaceae bacterium
GCTCAAAACATTTAGAGAAGATATTATATTTTTGCAAAAACAACTGATTAACATAGAAGAAGAGACCAAACTTTCTATTACACAGATAAAGGAGATTAACCGCTCTGTCTCTGTTGGCGAAGCAAAAGCACGTCGTGCGAAAAAAGAAATGGTAGAAGCTAATTTACGTTTAGTTATTTCCATAGCAAAAAAATACACCAACCGTGGCTTGCAATTCCTTGATCTCATTCAAGAAGGAAATATTGGTCTAATGAAAGCCGTTGATAAATTTGAATACCGCCGTGGTTATAAATTCTCAACCTATGCGACATGGTGGATACGTCAAGCAATCACTCGTTCCATAGCTGATCAGGCACGTACTATTCGTATCCCTGTGCATATGATTGAAACAATCAATAAACTCAATCGTGTATCGCGTAAACTATTACAAGAAAAGGGACGAGAAGGCACACCAGAAGAGCTGGCAATAGAAATGGAAATGTCTGAAGATAAAGTTCGTAAAGTAATGAAAATAGCTAAAGAACCTATCTCAATGGCAACCCCAATTGGAGATGATGAAGATTCAAGCCTAGGTGATTTTATTGAAGATGATAATGTACAATCACCAATGGACTCAGCAACCTCATCAAGCCTAGGTGGTACAACTCGTGATGTGCTGGGTAGCTTAACCCCAAGAGAAGCGAAAGTACTGCGAATGCGTTTTGGGATTGATATGAACACTGACCATACACTAGAAGAAGTCGGTAAACAGTTTGATGTTACTCGCGAACGTATTCGACAAATTGAAGCAAAAGCATTAAGAAAGTTGCGTCATCCCAGCAGGTCGGATATGCTACGCAGCTTCTTAGAAGCAAGTAATGAACCAACCGCTTCAAGATGATTTTTATTGATACCCTAAATGGTTTTATTATTATATAATTGCCCACCTAAAAAATTAGGGCCTGTAGCTCAGTTGGTTAGAGCAGTAGACTCATAATCTATTGGTCGAAGGTTCGAGTCCTTCCAGGCCCACCATATATATTCTGAATATCAAGAGCTTACATTATTGCAATGTAGGCTTTTTGGGGTCATGCCTTTTCTCTTTCCCTGCTTTATTTCTTACCTATAACTATAATATTTCAGATAAATAATTTCCTGATATAGGAATGAAAGCTTCAGCTTTTTCGTCATCAAGATGAAATTTAATAAATGAATGTCTATATAAACATACAACAAAATAATTTATGATCTTTTAAGTGGTTATGCTATCACTTGGATCTTTGGCTGAGTTAGAAAAAGATGCACTAACACTTTGCAGAAGTGCTTGTATTAAGGGCTCGTGTTGTCTGTTTTTCAAATAGGCAAAATTGAGGGGTAAAGTGAAAGATTGTCCTTGCCAAATGCTTATTAGGCCTTGTTCAACCAATGGCTGGGCTTCATCTTGACGAATTAATGCTAATCCGACACCAGAGCGAAGTAAAACATTCGTTGAGCGTTCTGAAGAGGCATCAGCAACCCGTTCTGGTTTCTTATCAAGCGGTTTAAATAAGCGATTGATAAATTTATGATAGGGGCAAAAAGGAACGGGATAAATCCAAGGGAGTTTTGCAAGATCAGCAGGGGTTGCATTAATAATATCTTGTTTCCATTTGCTAGCAGCAGCGACAACAATGGTTGTTTCTGTTAATGCAATGTTTGCAAGTTCTTTTAAAGGATTATCGCCAAAATAGAAGCTACCATCGAGTGAGCCTCTGCGAATCTCATGTAATAATTCAACAGAGATACCTTCAGCTAATTGGATTTTTAGTCGGGAAGATTTTGCGGTGAGTCGTTGGTGTAATAGGGGAAGTTGTAGAAACTCAGCATTGGTGTTTAAGCCAATTTTTATAACACCTGCAAGTTTTCCAGATAAGGTGCTGGCTTCAATACGCAGTTCATTGGTTGCATTTAAGACTTGATGTGCTTTCTCAATTAAAACCTTTCCATGTGCTGTTAGGCGCATACCTTTTGAGGTGCGATCAAATAGTTTGACATTGAGTTCGCGTTCCAAGGCTTTTATATGTGCGCTAATGGCAGGTTGGCTAGTAAATAATCGTTCAGCAGCATGGGTAAGATTACCGACATCAGCAACGGTCACAAAAGTACGTAGTTGGTAGAGTCACTGCCATTGAATTAAGGAAAAACATCAATAT
>WGBH01000555.1 GCA_015494435.1 Thiotrichaceae bacterium
AATATAGATTATTCACACATAATATATACTTTGTCAAAATATTACTAAGGCAGTTTAAAGTAATGATTTTACCCATATTGCGCTTATTGCGCTTATTGCGCTTATTGCGCTTATTTTTCACTCCTGATTGAAGCATCTCAAGAGGCGCATAGTCGCTAACGATTGAGATGCTTCAAACAGGGACAAAAGGGCAAGTATGTATATCTTTATTCAATGAAATAACAAAAAACGTACAATTCAAACGTCTTAGGGACATGCACGGAATAACTTCCCGAAGTTATAACGCAAAATTTTTATTTCAGATTGGATGAACTCATAAGGCGCATAGTCACTCTACGCAACGAATGAGTTCATCCAAGCTGGGATAAAAAGACAAGTTAGAATAGGGAAGTTATTTCCTGCACGTTCCTTACCGCATCATCCAAAATAGAGGACAATCCCGTCGCGGTTGTATAGCTAAAGGAGGTGATTAAATAATCAGTGTATAAATCAAAAATATCGGCTTTATTCATAATCTCATCTTTTAGTATAAATTTTACTTACTGCGTAACATCAGTTATCAATAGCCCTTTTTAAAACCATCCATCATCATTATTCATAAATTTATCTAGCAAGTTTTTCCCCTTTGATCATTTTTATGCAAGTTTACAGCTCTCTGTTGGATTCTTACTCTCTAAAATTCCAGCAGAATGTTAGTAATGGATGATACATAAAGGGAAAAATACAATGAATTCATATCGTAAAAGACGATGCTTTATTTACGCTGCTCTATTTTCAATACTGTTTTCTATTAATACATCAGCTGCAGAGCTTCCTTGGAGCAATAAGGTATATAGTCATTTTTCAGATCAAGAGCCGTTACCATCTTTGTTGGAAACATTGGCGACATCACAAAATACACAAATTTCTGTAGATGAAAACATAGAAGATGTGGTCAGTTTATATTTTAAAGAAAAAACAGCAAAAGCCATCTTTGAAGAATTAGTCAAAACACATGGTTTAATCTGGTACTACGATGGTGATGTACTTTACGTCTCTAAAAAGGATCAAATCCAGACGGGTTCAATCAATCTCAAATATCACACTACCAAAGAATTTGCCCAATCATTGCGTCAATTGGGTATTTTAGATGATCACTTCTATTGGAAGGAGGCAGAGCATGATAATACCGTCTATTTTAAAGGTCCCGAACGTTTCGTTAGCACTGTATTAAAAATGGCAAATGTGCTTGATAAAAAACCTTCTAAACCACGTATTTACAAATGGATTGATAAAAAGGGCATTCCCACCTTTAGCTCGACCATGCCAAGTCATCTTAATAAAAGTAAGAATTTAGATTTAATTAATGTGGACCAAGGTGTTTCAGTGGTTGCAGATGAGGCTGAAATATCACGTTGGCTGGGCGATTTTTCAAAGTAATATTAATTATTTATGACTTTATTATAAGCGTTTTATAGATGCCTTTTATCAGGAAATACCATCCATCAATTAATATGTTTTTATAATAAAATTACAAAAGGATATATAAACAATGGCAACGAAAGACAAGCCTTATTCTCTGCGAGTTTTATCAGGAGAGAACACTGGAGCTCAGATAGCGCTTGAACCTAATATCCCTGTTGTAGTAGGAAAATCAGCGACTTGTAATGTCATTTTTAATAATGAAGATGTTGCAGATAGGCATATTAAATTAGTGCTATCTAACGGTAAAGTGCGTTTACGCCCTTTGGCTCAGCCTGTCTATATTGAAGGCAAAGATATTGGTTTGCATGATGCGACTTTACTCCCTTATCAATTAGTTACGATTGGTAAAGTAGGCTTTGCAATTGGTGATGGCAGTGGACAATGGCCAAGAGTCGATGCAGAAGGTAAACGCTATCCATTAGCTTTAGAAGGAGGTTCGACTAAAAGCAATCGCAGTGGATGGAAGAAGTTGCTTTTCTGGTTAGGGCTTGCCTTGTTAATTGTTGCTAACGCAAATTATTTTAGTCGCAACCAAGGAGGATTATTTAGTTTATTTGGTCTAAAAGATACAGTAGAACAGCAAGTTTATAGTGCCATTGGTGATGCAGATGTGTCTGATATTGTTGTTTCTAAAACGCCTTCTGGGCGGATAAAAGTAAGTGGCTATGTTGAAACCAATGAACAAAAGCAACGTCTAGTCCGTAATATTTTACGTATCAGAGGCAATATTTCACACAATGTTTGGGTTAATTCTAATATTGAAAACAATGCTTTGTTAATTGCGCAAACATTGGGCGAAGAGCAGATTCACTTTTCCTCCAAAGGGAATGGTGTACTTTATGCCTCAGGCTATATACAAAGCCAAGCGGATTGGATAAAGCTAAGAGGTAATATTTTAGAAGATGTAGAAGGTATTGAGGTTATTAATGATGTACAAGTTAAACCTGTTTTAGAACGATTAAAAGGAGCACTTCAAGAACAAGACTTATCGGAACACATAAATTTACGCCAAAAAGATAATCAATTTATTGTTTCTGGTCAACCAACACAAACACAGATAAAGCAATGGCATAAGTTATTGAATCAGATCATAAGACCTGTGAATGGTTATTGGCAGGTAGTGGAAGATTTTTCTATTGCTAAAACCAAAGAATTTAAGCTTTCTTTAAGGAGTGTCAGTATCGGAGAAATACCGTTTATCGTTTCAAAAGATGGTAATAAGTATTTAGAAGGCGCGCATTTAGGCGAAGGCTATTATATTAAAAAGATCATGGTGGATAAAGTTCTACTTCAACATAAGGGTATAGAAATGCCCGTCTATTTTGGAAAAAAAGGTGATTCAAAATGATGCTAGATATTGAGCGAGACCTACAAGAAGACACAACAGGTGAATATAAAAAAAGTGTCCTGCTTAAATTAAGAAATACAAGTGCAGAGGCTCGTAATAAATTGAATCAAGGTCTAGTACCTGATGAATATGAGAAAATTAGTAAATTATTACAAGCATTGGAAGCAAGTATAAAGATAGTTGAACAATATTAGCAGGCTATCCAAGTTTTTTTGTAGTGACGCACTGCAGTTATTAATGAGCAAGATAGCTCTATTTTAAAATTCCTTGCGTTAATGTCATTGATGACATTGGGAATATTTATCATTGTAACTTATAAGGAGATCATACAATGCAAACAGGTACAGGCGGAGCAGCAGGCGGAGCAAGTGGTGCAACGACTATGGCTGAATTGATAGCTGAGCAAAAAGCTAATCAGCTAGAAACAATGAAGTTTCAGTCTGAGAGCGGAAAATTGCAAAGGGAATTTATGGCACATGCAGCCGCAGAAAAAAATAAGACAGCCATGTCCCAGAATATCAATGCCCTTGTTAATGCCGAATCTCAAGCAGCCGCTAGAGCTTAAGCTTAACTAGAAAAATTAGAGAGAGGGAACAAACAAATGTTTGCTCTTTCTCTCTATAGTTCTTTCAGAGAAATAATTTCCATAGAGACGGAAGTTTAATCTTACAAAACGAGCTTAACGCCTTAATGATCAGAGTATTTTACAGGTGAATGTCTCTAGAAAACACCTTTAACAAAGTTTGTAATTGAAACAAAAACAAAGAGATTGAAACGTATGAAAATTAGTGGTGATGTAGTTCAGTTATTGTCCCAAATCGGTTATTTAGCTTGTTTGAAAGGGAATGTACACGATGGGCAGATGATTATGGACAGTGTTGAAATGAATAGTACAAATCATCCTTCAACATTGATTGGGGTTGCTATCTCTCGTATCTATGCAAACCAATATGCTGAAGCAATACATACCTTAAATGAGGTACTAGTGATAGATTCTGATAATATGACGGCAAAGACATTTTTGGGTATTGCACTTAGCGAATCAGGGCAATCAGAGGATGCCTTTTTATTATTTAAAGAAATAGTAGAAAAGGGCAATGCTGATAATAGAGCTATTGCTAGCTTTTACCTAGGTGAAATGGATGTAGTCAATACAAAGTAATGTTTACTTTTTTTAGATGTTTGGTATCGAGTTTATTTCCTAAAAAATAAAGTACGGAGAACATAAAAATGCTTGAAAATGCTGTGCCAGTGATTCTTAGTCATGGAGGGGGTATCCAAACAGCACAATATCCACTCCAAAAAGCTGATGAACAGGATGTATTAAAATTTCAATTGGAGTTAGGAGCAAATTCAAAAGTACCTCCTATTTTTGAAGTGACAAATAAGGAAGTCGACATACTCGAAAATGATAAAGGTGTCCTTGGTTTAATTAAGAATATGGACTCTGATTATCATCAAGTATTAAGCAATATGAAGGAGCTTAGAAATTCGACAACGTATCTTAAATTTAAAGCTTTTGAATCAAAGGGAGCAAAAGACGAGGTAGTAAGAACTCAATATTCAAGCAATATGATAGGTGGGGATAGCGTTCGTACCTCAAGTGATATTCATCATAATGATCGCTCTGTGTATAAGGAATTATTAGCTGATCAAAAGGAAAATCAAATAAAAACAATGGAAATGATGCATGATTTTAGCAATAAAACAATTTCTCACCTAATGTTCATGAGCCATATTAAAGTCATTGGTACTGCCGTTACTCAAGTAAGTCAAGGATTTAAAACTTTATTCCGCTCTTCTGGTTAACTCATTAACTCATAGCTATTTTTTAAGCTGCCGTTTAAATCAACATTCTTTGCAGTCATCGGAAAACATAAGTCTTTAGCCTTTCAATATGCTGATAATACCCGCAATCGAAGTAAAAAATAGTCAAAATAAAGCTAAACGGGTTTAAAAATGAAAACTATAAACAAGGTTACTAAATTAATATTAGCCTTTATCTTTGGGCTACTTTTATCAGGCTGTCAAATGGAGCTTTACAGTAATTTATCAGAAAACGATGTGAATAATATGCTTTCCATTATGCTCAGTAATGGTATTGATTCTGAAAAAGTAAAAGACAAAAAAAGCAAAGCCTACGCTTTAATGATTGATAAAAGTAAAATCCCAGAAGCGATTGGTTTATTAAAAGAACATGGCTATCCACGCGAAAAAGTAACGGGTGTGCAGGAGCTGTTTAAAAAAGAAGGGCTAGTCTCTTCCCCAATGGAAGAACGAGTACGCTATATTTATGCACTTTCGCAAAGTGTTCAAGAAACCCTGTCACAAATAGACGGTGTCTTAACCGCTCGGGTTCATATTGTTATGCCAGAAAATAATCCATTTGCAGATACCATAAAGCCCTCCTCCGCCTCTGTTTTTATTAAATATAATCCTTCTTCTAATATTAAAAATATTAAATCAAAAATTAAATTGATTGTTGAAAAGAGCATTGAAGGACTTAGCTATGAAAAAGTTTCTGTGGTTATGTTACCCGCACAACTTTCTTACACAACTAGGAATGATAGATAGTTATGCTCAAAAACATCAATTCGGTTGAAGGCTCTAGCATAGTTGAAAATGATGAGATGAATAACACCCCCCCCAATAAAGATGAATTATCTTATCCAGTATGGGAGTTTAACTACAAACCAGAACGATATATTCATAAAAGCTGGCTACATTCATTACCTAATGGCGAATTGATTGAAAAGTTAATGGGAGAAGGACGAGATACAGAACGTTTATCCAATTATCTTATGTCTCAACTAGGTTTTAATGGCAAATTTTATTTCGATTTTTCTAAAATTTCCTCAAAAATTGCCTTATGGTCAGCAGATGATCTTAATAAATTAGTCATGTACACGGGATTGGCTTGTCACTACAAAGAAATTCAAAAACTTATTATCAGGGAACAGGTGTTAGAAGTGAGAGAGCATATTGGTGATCAGATGTATGTTTTTGCAATGAAGCGGGTGATTACCTTTATGGACTCTCAGCCTGATATTCTTGAATTTAGCGATAGAGTCCATCTGAAAAATAGAATTATTATCTCAGGACTTGTTTGTTTGCATAGTTATATGCGTCGCTTTCCAGTCGCTTTTATGAAGCGAATCATTATCAAATTACCCAGAGAATGGTTTGAACACATGGTTAAATATACTCCTCAAGTCAGTAAGGAAAAGAGTAAAAAAGAAGTTTGTATTCAGGTTATAACAAAAGCAATGCAAGAAGTGGAACGGGATAAGGCGACTCCTAAGAAAAACACGTCTTTAGAGACGGAATAAGCATGTCAAATTTTATAAAAATTAAGCCACTTATCACCGATTTAAAATCGGGTGAAAAAATCATTAAAGCACAGGATTATGCTTATTTTGTAAAAGCAAAAACCCTTGCTAATGATATTGAAGTTGAAAAAAAGAAAAGTGAATTAGCCGCCACGCAGGCATTATTGAAAGCGGTTCAAAACGGTATAGCACAAGGTGCAGAAGAATCCAGAAGACAGTTAGCCGAGCAAATGTTAAATGCGGCATCAAATGCAACCACACAACTTGCAAAGGTAGAAAAAGATTTATTAGATGTTGTTATCAATTCTATACGCAAAATTATTGATGATTATGACAATGATGAACTAGTATTAGCAATGGTTCGCAATGGTTTAAAACTTGTGTGCAAAAGTCAACGCGTTATCGTTCGTGTTAATCCTGAAAAAATGGATAAATTAATGCAAGGATTAAAAAATATAAACCACAATATTGATTTTTTAGAAATCATGCCTGATAAAGAATTAGCCCTTAGTGATTGTGTTTTAGAGTCTGAATTAGGTATTGTCAGGGCGAGTTTAGAAGAACAAATGCAAGCAATTGAAAGTGCGATAAGGTCAGCACTTCCTGCTTAGAACTCTTATGCTTACAGGCTAAAATACAACCAAATTATCCCGATGAATTAATTCTTTTTCACCACTGTATCCTAAGATTTTAATAAAATCCTTACTGCTAATACCACAAATCTTATCAAGCTCAGTTTTAGAATAATTGACTAGTCCACTCGCAACAACCTCTCCAGAGGGTGAAAAGCAGTTAATCACATCACCCCGCTTAAATTGCCCCTCCACCTTCACTACCCCAATTGAAAGTAAGCTTTTACCCTTATATTGAATTGCATCTGTCGCGCCTTGGTCTAGCCACAGTTTTCCCAATGGGTTTAAATGACTTGCTATCCATTGTTTTCTAGCCGCTAACTGTGTGTTATCGGGTATCAAAAGAGTTCCAATATTTTCACCTTGTTGTAGACGATTTAGAATATTTTCTTCTCGTCCTGACACAATCACTGTGGCACAGCCTGAAAGAGTGGCACGTTGTGCTGCAATGACCTTTGTCGTCATACCACCTGTGCCAATATTCGTCCCTGCTGAACCTGCAAAACTAATAAAGTCAGGATCCGTTGCAGCGCCTTCTGAAATCAATTCTGCATCCTCATGATAGCGTGGATCTTTATTATAGAGACCTTTTTGATCGGTTAAAATAACCAGTAAATCTGCTTCAACTAGATTGGCAACCAATGCTGCTAACGTATCATTATCACCGAGGCGAATTTCATCCATTGCCACAGTATCATTCTCATTCACAATCGGGAGCGTATTTAACGACAGTAAAGTACGCAATGTATTGCGTGCGTTGAGATAACGACGACGATTGCTAATATCATCATGCGTTAATAATATTTGAGCTGCTTGGATTTGATACTGCTGAAATTGATGCTCATAGGCCTGAATAAGACCTGCCTGACCGATTGCTGCCGCCGCTTGTAATTCAGGCAAAGAAGAAGGACGTTTAGTCCAACCCATACGACACATACCCTCTGCAACAGCGCCTGATGAGACTAGGATTAATTCAATCCCTTGTTGGCGTAGACGCGCTATTTGCTCTGCCCAATCACTGATGGCCGTATAGTCTAATCCTTTACCATCTTGAGTCAGTAAAGCACTGCCTATTTTAACAATCCAACGCTTGCTTTTTTCTATATATTTTTTGCGATTCATTAATAAATTATTATCTCTATTTTAGATTTTTTATTTACCCGTCACCGTCACTGTAATTTTCCGTTGAAAACGTCCTGTGCGATGCTCCCATAAAAACACACCTTGCCACACGCCTAATCCAGAGTGGTAATTGCTGACGGGTAGTGTTAATTCAGTTTGCGTTAAAATACTGCGTATATGTGCGGACATATCATCATTGCCTTCAAGTATATGTCGATACTCAGGATCAGCATCAGGGGCTAAGCGAGAAAAAATAGTTTCTAAATCATAGCGCACATCAGGATCAGCATTTTCAGTAATCATTAATGAAGCGCTGGTATGGTGTATAAAAACATGACATAAGCCCGTTTTAATACCACTTTCAGAGATAAATTGTTCAATCTTCTGTGTAATATTATAAGTGTTGCGTCCACTGGTTGCGGTGTTAAAAGAGTGTTGTTGTAGTTTCATTTTTTAATTCTAGCATATTTATGATACAACGATATTTTCGTTAATATCATTCTATCAAAAATCTGCCATAGGACTAACTAATGCTCTTTATTCCACGTCATAAAACGGTTACTGTTCAAATAGATACAATTACTGTGGGGGGTAGCTCTCCTGTTGTAGTGCAATCTATGACCAATACCGATACCGCTGATGTCATTCGTAGCGTCAAACAAATTTATGAATTAGCCAATGCAGGTTCAGAATTAGTGCGTATTACGGTTAATAATATTGAAGCCGCTGAAGCAGTTCCTGAGATACGCCAACGCTTAGACAAAATGGGCTGTGATGTACCTTTGATTGGTGATTTTCATTTCAATGGCCATAAACTCTTAAAAGCAGTCCCTGAATGTGCTGCTGCGCTTGCGAAATATCGTATTAACCCTGGCAATGTAGGGCGCGGTAAACGGCGTGATGAGCAGTTTTCACAGATGGTCGAATTTGCACTTAAATATAATAAAGCGGTGCGTATTGGTGTTAATTGGGGTTCGATAGATCAAGAATTATTAGCACGGAAACTGGATCAAAATGCACAATTAGAACAACCAAGAGACATTGCAGAAGTACAGCATGATGCTTTAATTGAATCCGCATTATCCAGCGCCAAACAAGCAGAAAAATACGGTCTGCCACACAATAAAATTATTATTTCCTGCAAACTTAGCGGGGTTCAAGATTTAATTCGTACCTATCAAGACTTAGCTCAACAATGCGACTATCCCCTACATCTAGGATTAACAGAAGCAGGCATGGGGAGTAAAGGTATTGTTGCCTCAACCGCCGCCTTAGCGATTCTATTACAACAAGGAATTGGTGATACCATTCGCATATCACTGACACCAGAACCAAACGCACCACGCGAAAAAGAAGTGATTGTTGCACAAGAAATATTACAAACAATGGGGCTACGCTCATTCACACCACAAGTGGTTGCTTGCCCAGGTTGTGGATGTACCAGCAGTGATTATTTTCAACATCTTGCAAAAGACATCCAATCTTATTTGCGTGACCAAATGCCTCTGTGGCGTGAGCAATATCAAGGAGTGGAAACAATGTCCGTTGCCGTGATGGGTTGTGTTGTTAATGGCCCTGGAGAAAGTAAACATGCCAATATTGGTATTAGTTTACCCGGTACAGGAGAAAAACCCGTCGCCCCTGTCTATGAAGACGGCGTAAAAACAGTCACTCTAAAAGGTGACCAAATCGCCATTGATTTTCAGGAAATTGTTGATGCTTATATTAAACGAACCTACC
>WGBH01000556.1 GCA_015494435.1 Thiotrichaceae bacterium
GAATATGATTTCCCCTTTAATTGCTAAAGAAAGAAAAGAAAGTAGAGCTAAAAAAAATAAGCTGACAGAAAAAAAGAATGCTAGTCGATTTCAAAAAGAACAACAAATGACAACAACAAAATCTAAAAGCAGTAAAGGAAAGATTGTAAAACAATCAAAATTTATTTCTAGCCGACCTTTTTCTTTTTTGAGAGGGCGGCTTTCATGGCCTGTCCAAGGGCGTTTAATACACCGTTATGGTTCACGTAGAAATGCAAAACAACGTTGGAAAGGGGTGGTGATTGAAGCACCTGGAGGACGCAAAGTACGTGCAGTTGCACGTGGAAAAATAGAGTTTGCAGGGCGACTTAATGGCTATGGTTATTTGATTATTATTCGCCATGATAAAAACTACCGTACTCTCTATGCCTATAATCGGGCTATTTATAAGAAAACAGGGCAAACTGTGAATGCAGGTGAGGTCATCGCTGCGGTTGGAAATTCGGGAGGCCAAGAGAAAAATGCCTTATATTTTGAGATAAGGCGAGGTACAAATTTACAAAACCCATCTCGTTGGTGTCATTAATTACATTGGGTTATAGTTTCCTGAGTGCATTTTTATGTTAGACGCGATAAACTCAGTTTTTGATAGCACTCTTGGTTTAGGGCTATGTTAAGAATAAATAGTGAGCTAGGTTGAGAATGGCATCTCAAAACGAGTCTTCGCTAATATAAAGATTAATATTGGAGATATAATGCAACTGAAAATTAACAAAACACTGATGACAGGTGTCATTTTAGGTACAGTCATTGGTGTTGCGACATCAGTGAGTTTGAATGTTTTTGCTTTCAAAGGTGTCAGTCCTACCATTCCTTTAGCACAGATTAAAAAGTTTTCAGAAGTCTACTCGCGTATTAAACGTTCCTATGTGGAAGAAGTGGATGATAAAAAATTAATTTCTGGGGCCATCAGTGGAATGCTTACCAGTTTAGATCCACACTCAGCCTATTTGGATGAAGATGCATTTGAAGAACTACGTGTGGGTACTTCAGGAGAGTTTGGCGGTTTAGGCATTGAAGTCGGGATGGAAAATGGCTTTGTTAAAGTTATCTCCCCCATTGATGATACACCTGCTTACAACGCAGGGTTAAAGGCGGGGGATTTAATTATTCGTCTTGATGATAAACCCGTTAAAGGTTTAACATTAAGTGATGCAGTTAAGCTTATGCGAGGCAAAGTCGGTGCACCGATTGAACTGATGGTAGTGCGCGAAGGTAAAGATAAGCCGTTTAAAGTAAAAATTATTCGTGCCATTATTAAAATAAAAAGTGTAAAGCAACGTATGTTAGAACCAGGTTTTGGTTATGTACGTATCTCTAGCTTTCAATCAAAAACAACCAAGGGTGTTATTAATGCACTTGCAAAGCTTAAAAAGGAAAATAAAGGCAAATTAAAAGGTCTTATTCTTGATTTAAGAAATAATCCAGGCGGCGTTTTAAATGGAGCGGTTGGTGTATCAGATATATTTTTAGACAATAGTGGCAAGATTGTTTACACGGAAGGTCGCGTAGCAGATGCATTAATGCGTTATGACGCGCACCCAGGGGATAAGCTAGAAGGTGCGCCAATGGTTGTTTTAGTGAACCAAGGTTCTGCCTCTGCTTCAGAAATTGTTTCAGGTGCATTACAAGATCATAAACGTGCTTTAATTGTTGGTCGAAAAACCTTTGGTAAAGGCTCGGTGCAAACCGTCTTGCCTTTAGATGCTAAAACGGCAGTCAAATTAACCACAGCACGTTATTTCACCCCTTCAGGTAATTCAATTCAGGCAAAAGGAATTATTCCTGATATTGTGATTAAATCATTACATCTTAAAAATAATAAGCAAGATGATGATGCATTTATTCCTTTATCAGAAGCTGATTTAACAGGACATTTATCCAATCCAAAATCTGATAAGAATGATAATAAAAAGCCTAATAGTAAAATAGAGGCTATTAAAAAATCAGTCGATAAAGCTAAAAAAGATAAAAAGACAAAGGGAGATTTAGTAACGAAAGACTATCCTCTCTATGAAGCTTTGAATGTTTTAAAAAGCATGAGTCTAATTCAAAGTAGAAAATAATCGGCATTCTTCATCTATCTAAAAAATGGTTTACGCTTTTTTATCAGGTCATTGCGAGGGGCTTTGTGAATTTATTCATAAACGATGAAAACAATCTCTTTAAATTATGTATTAAAGATAAAAGATTGTTTCATCGTTGATTCGCTACGTTAATCAATCTTTTTGCAATGATGTTATATTTTAAAGTAAAGATAACACCTAAAGTGTAAACCGAGAAATAAACCATGCCACATAATCTTTTATACGCATGACACTGAAAAAGTTCCTTCACGCACTTAATCCAGTTGATTTATTGCGACGTGATTTCTTTATTTATATTCTTATCGGTCTTATATGCGGTAGTGCGGCTGTTATATTCCATCTTTCTATTCGCTTCGTTTTTGAAACGCTACAAGAATACAAAAACCAACAAATCCAATGGCTAATGCTGACATTAATGATTAGCCTGCCCGCATTAGGTGGGTTATTTATTGGCTTTATTATTCAATATGTAGAACCTCAAGCAGGTGGTGGTGGCATTCCACAAACAAAAGCAGCTTATTGGAACAATAAAAGTATTTTAACGTTAAAAGAAGCGTTTTGGCGCTTTATTCTTACCGTTATTTCTTTAGGTAGCGGAGGCAGTTTAGGGCGAGAAGGGCCGACAGTACACCTGTGTGCTTCCATCGCCTCAGAAATAGGGCAATGGTTAAAACTGCGTAGAGAAGCCTTTTACTCTATGATTCCCATTGGCATGGCAGCAGGATTAGCAGCGGCTTTCAATACTCCTTTAGCAGCCATTACTTTTGTTATTGAAGAAATTTTATTACATAACTACAAGTCTAAAGCCATCGGTGGGATTATTTTTGCGGCGGTAACAGCGGCAGCAGTAGAACGGCTTGTGCTAGGTTCAAACCCTGTTTATCTGGTCGGATTACCACCGTTTGAAATAGATTGGTGGATGTTTATTTCCCTGCCAATTGGTGTATTAGGCGGTATTTTTTCCCATATTTTTGTTTCAGGCTTACTCAATACACGTCGTTTATTTCAAAATTGGAAACAATGTCCCGATTGGGGAAAACCTGCTGTAGGTGGTTTAGCAATGGGGATTACAGGCACTACAATCTTTTTAGTGACAGGGCATGAAGGCATATTTGGTTTAGGATACAACGACTTTAATGACACCCTCAGTGGCAATATTTTTGGTGTTACTTTATTGCTGTTATTTATAGGAAAAATCATAGCTACCATTTTAAGTTACTCCTCAGGAGGCAGTGGTGGAATTATTGCGCCATCGCTTTATATGGGCATGATGCTAGGCGGTTCTCTTGGTTTTTTATTAATTCACTTTTTTGACCTCTCCACTAATATTCTTGGTGGTGCGGCATTACTTGGCATGGGTGCTTTTTTTGCAGGTACTATTCGTGTTCCCTTTACCTCGGTTCTATTAGTCTATGAAATGACAGGAAACTACTCTCTAATACTGCCGTTAATGTTTGGGAATATGCTGGCGTATAATATTGCAGAGCGTCTGCGTCCGATACCATTGCATGAAGCTTTGCTACTACAAAATGGGATTCATTTAAACTATCAATCCTCACAATCTAAGCACTAAGAGAAAATGTTAAAGTGCTGTATAAAAGTCAAGCAAAGTTCAAGCTTCTACCGCTATCCCCATAGCTATTAGAAAAATTAAAAAAGACTATCGACAAATCCCTTAAATCAGGTAAAATGACGCGCCTTCACAGATTATCCAAGTCTGAATAATCTAGCCGGAGTGGTGGAATTGGTAGACACGCGGGATTCAAAATCCCGTTTTGGCAACAAAGTGTGGGTTCAAGTCCCACCTCCGGCACCATCTATAGACGCTCACTTATTAAATCTCATCTTGATGATGAAAAAGCTGAAGCTTTCACTCCTCTTGGTCTTCTCTAGTTCCCACGTTCCACAAGCTGTGAAAGAAAGCCAAGTATTTGAGCTACTTGATTTTTACACTCTATTAAATGACAAAAAATTTTAAAATTCATCAGTAAGGAAAGAATTGTGAGTCTATCTAAAATAACTTTTTTTGAACGTTTTGAAGCTGATATTCGGTCTGGCAAGAAGACTATTACAATTCGAGATGAATCGGAAAAAGATTATTCTCCAAATAGTATTGTACAAGTTTCTACTTATGAAGATGATCGTTGGTTTTGTGCTATAAAAATAAAAAAAGTAGAAGCAATTGCATTTAGTCAATTATCAGATTTTCATGCAAAGCAAGAGAATATGAGCCTTTCTGAGCTGAGAAGCGTTATTCGGGAAATTTACCCAAATATAGAAAGCTTGTATGTAATTTCATACGAGCTGGTTGATTAATCAGGTGTGCCATATATGCACATAAATCGGGTAAGAGCGAGTCAAGTCGAGATGAAATTTAATATATGAACGTCTATATGAAAAACAATCAAGCAAAATCTCCTTTGTTATTTATCGACCTTAATAATTTTGCTGCTTATCCCACCTTGGCGGTTGGTTACCTTATCCGCAGTTTGCGTACTGCACATTATGCGGTGAATTTATTGAGTCCCTTGGCGTTAGGTGTGCCTGCTTTTGCGCGTGACCATGCGGAGGGTTGGAAGGATCAATTATTACGGCGTTTGTATTTTTCATCTCATCCTTTATTAAATCGAATGCATGATCGTTTACGCAATTTACATTCTCGCTGGTTGTCGCATCCTCATCCTTTAATGATTAAAGAGGTGCATGAGGCGATTGCTAAACGCCCAGCGGCGATTTTAATTTCGGCTTATTTAACCCAATATGAAATGTGTGTTGAGATAGGAAAGGTGGCGAAAGCTGCGGGTATTCCTGTGTTATTGGGTGGGCCTTTTTTCAATCTATCGAATGTTACTAAAGAGTGGCTGAAGATAGAGGGTATAACGGCGATTGTTGGTGGTGAGGTTGATTTTACGGTGGCAGATATTGTCGATACCTTGCTGGCGAAGGGTGATTTAAGTCAGCATAAAGGTGTGTTTTTACCTAATGGAAAAAATGGAGGCATTGTACCGCCGTTAAAAGCGTTGAGCATGTTGCCTGTGCCTGTGCCTGATTTTACTGATTTTCCTTGGGATAAGTACCCGCATCCTATTATCCCCACTATGACAGGGCGCGGTTGTAGTTGGGGAGCTTGTACTTTTTGTGGTGATGTCATTTCAGCTAATGGACGCACCTTTCGCTCGCGTGGTATCACTTCGGTACTTAATGAATTAAAGCAACAATCTGAGACGCATAAAAGTAAGGATTTTATTTTTCTGGATATTAAATTGAATTCTGATTTAGATGTATGGAATGGTTTAATTGATCATTTTCAGGAGTTTGTGCCAGAGGGACGCTGGATCGGCACGGTACATGTAAACCATAAGGGTGACAATGGCTTATCAGCGGAGCGTTTAAAAGCGGCAAAAAAAGCAGGTTTAACACGTATTTCATTCGGCTTGGAATCGGCCAGTCAAAGCTTGTTAGATGAGATGAAAAAAGGCACAAAAATAGAGAAGTGTTCTGATTTTATCCTCGCGGCACATGCGGCAGGAATTAGTGTACGCACCTCTATGATGCAGGGGTTTCCTGGAGAAACGGTTGAGGATTTACGGCAAACGAATATCTTCTTGAAAAAGCACTTTCATGCATTGGATCGCGTGCGTTTGTCGTTGTTTAAACCGCTACCTGATACACCGTTTGATCGCATGTATCAGAAGAACCCTGATAAATACGTCAGCCTGAAACAGTTTAAATGGGACTATAAACTAGCGCGAGGGTTGTATCGTTATCATCCTAGTCGTAATAAAGACTATCGTAAAGCCAAGCGAGAATTATTGAAAATCGTTTATGCTATCAACAAAAAGCCATTAACCGATGATGCACGGCAATTTAACGGTATGATGTAGGCACTAGTGAAAAACTAAACAATGACTCTCATAAATTAGCTATGGATATTGTTTCATTAGAGTGCGTAAAATATTTTACTGCACTATTTTAGGGCTAAATTAAGATAAAACCTCTGTTTTAATACATTTTGATAAGAGGAAAATAATAATTGTTCAAAATACATACTAAAATAATAAATTTAGAATAATCCAAAATGAAATTGATTCATAAATCATTAAGTTAAGATTTCTCATTATAAATTGGCGTAAATTTTGCTTCGATTCCCTTGCGTTTTATCAATTTATAAAGGGATAGTTTATGCTTATTAAAAGTTTCAAAAAAATAACAGCAACCGCTTTAATGCTAGGTTTGTCGTTTTCTCTTCTCTCTAGCCAAGTTTCTGCGGCAGATGACACGATCAAGGTTGGTGTTTTACATTCTCTATCAGGTACGATGGCGATTAGTGAAACAACACTTAAAGATACGGTGTTAATGTTGATTGACGAGCAGAACAAGAAAGGTGGTGTATTAGGTAAAAAGCTAGAAGCGGTTGTGGTTGACCCTGCTTCAGACTGGCCTTTATTTGCAGAAAAAGCGCGTGAGCTAATCACTAAAAAGAAAGTAGCGACTATCTTCGGTTGCTGGACTTCTGTATCACGTAAATCTGTGCTTCCTGTTCTTGAAGAGCTAAATGGCTTGATGTACTACCCTGTTCAATATGAAGGTGAAGAGTCATCGAAGAATATTTTCTACACAGGGGCAGCGCCAAACCAACAAGCGATTCCTGCGGTTGATTACTTGATGAAAGACCTTGAAGTAAAGCGTTGGGTATTAGCAGGGACGGATTATGTTTACCCTCGTACCACCAATAAAATCTTAAAAGCGTATTTAAAGTCTAAAGGCGTGGCAGATAAAGATATTATGGTGAACTACACACCATTTGGTCATTCTGATTGGCAGTCTATTGTTTCTGACATCAAGAAATTTGGTTCTTCGGGCAAGAAAACAGCGGTCGTTTCTACCATTAATGGTGATGCGAATGTACCTTTCTATAAAGAGCTAGGCAATCAAGGGATTACTTCTGAGAAGATTCCAGTTATTGCTTTCTCTGTCGGTGAAGAAGAGCTTGCAGGTATTGATACTAAGCCACTTGTCGGTCATTTAGCGGCATGGAACTACTTTATGAGCGTAGATAATAAAGAAAATGAAGCTTTTATCAAAACATGGCATGACTTCATTAAAGACAAGAAGCGTGTCACAAATGACCCGATGGAAGCAACTGCGATTGGTTTCAAAATGTGGGTTAAAGCGGTTGAGAAAGCGGGTACTACTGATGTTGATAAAGTAGTTGATGCGATGGTCGGTATTGAAGTACCTAACCTAACAGGTGGCACAGCAAAAATGCTGAAGAATCATCACCTAACAAAACCTGTATTGATTGGCGAAATCCAAGAAGATGGTCAGTTTGAAGTGGTGTTTAAAACAGAAAAAGAAGTACCTGGCGATGCATGGTCTGATTATCTTGAAGGTAGTAAAGACTTGATCTCTGATTGGACTAAGCCTATCCATTGTGGCAATTACAACACCAAAGAAAAGAAATGTTTAGCGGCTGCTAAGTAAGCCTTAGGAACGTGCCTTCGTTAATCCTGATTTGTAGGGTGGATAAGCAATAGCGCATCCACCAAAATCAAGGTATTGACTCGTTTACAATTTATCCAACGTGTGAACGAGGCGCTATCACCACGAAGAATAAGAAATTTTAAGCCCCTTATAAATTTCATGTTCTTTGTGGTTTTTTTTTGCTAGATTACACTCCTCCCTTTACAGCAAGAACTAATCCTATGATGTCTATTC